>CAJWMX010000038.1 GCA_913043805.1 uncultured Acidobacteriota bacterium
GTACACGCGCGTGGTTGCCCTGGATGCGGCCACCGGCGAACAGCTGTGGGCGTTCGACCCGGAGGCGTATCGGACCGGACCACGCGGCGCCGGGCCTGGCGGCTACAAGCACCGTGGCGTCGCGGTCTGGGGCGAGGGCGACGACATGCGGGTGTTCATCAACAGCCGCGACAAGCTGTTCTCCCTTCGTGCCAGCGATGGCAGCCAGATCCGGTCGTTTGGTGACGACGGGGCAGCGCTGCTGACCGAGAACTTCCCCAATCCGGTCACCAACGACGAATTCGACCAGACCTCGCCGCCGGTGGTCTTCGACGACCTGGTGATCGTGGGCAGCCGGGTGCCCGACCGGGTGCAGCGACGATTCGACACGCCTGGCTCGGTCCAAGCGTTCGATGTCCACACAGGTGAGCGGCGGTGGGTGTTCTACACCGTCCCCCAATCGAACGACGCGTTCGGCGTCGACACCTGGGAGGACGGGTCGTGGCGCTTCACCGGTCACGCCAATGTGTGGGGGCTGATGTCGCTCGACGAAGAGCGCGGCCTCCTGTATGTACCGACGAGCACCCCGAGCAGCGACTTCTGGGGTGGCCGTCGCCTGGGCGCCAATCTGTTCGCCGAGTCGCTGGTGGTGCTCGACGCACGCACCGGCGAGCGAGAGTGGCACTTCCAGACGGTGCATCACGGCCTCTGGGACTACGACCTGACCTCGGCCCCGAACCTGGTCACCCTCGACATCGACGGCAGAACCATCGCGGCGGTGGCCGAAGTCTCGAAACAGGGATTCACGTACGTCTTCGATCGCGTGACCGGTGAACCTGTCTGGCCGATCGAAGAGCGACCCGTCGACGTCGAAACGGATGTGCCGGATGAAGTGCCCTATCCGACCCAGCCGTTCCCGACCAAGCCGCCGCCGTTCGCCGCCCAAGGGGTCACGCTCGACGACGCGAACGATCTGACCCCGGAGATTCACCAGATCGCGGTCGAGGAGATGCAGTCGTTCCGGCTTGGCCCGCTCTTCACCCCGCCCAGCCTGCGCGGCACGCTGCAGCGTCCTCGTGTTGACGGCGGGGCGAACTGGGGCGGCGCCGCGCTCGATCCGGACACGAACTTCCTGTATGTCCGGACGTCCGAAGGCGTCTCGCCGAACCAGGTGTGCGCCATCGACCCGGACGTGCCGGATGTCGACGTGCCCTACACCAACAACTGTCCGCGTGGCGGATCGGCCGGCATCTTCCAGTACGTGGATGGCTATGTGCCGACCGAGCGGAGCCGACTGGGACCGATTCCCCTGGTCAAGCCGCCCTATGCGAAGCTGGTGGCCATTGACCTGAACGCGGGCGAGATCGCCTGGAGTGTCCCGTTCGGCGAGGGCAGCCAGATCCTGCGCAGCCATCCGCTGCTGCGTGGCGTCGATCTGCCGGAGCGACTCGGCACCCCGGGCGCGAACGGCCCGATGGTGACCGCCGGGGGCCTGGTCTTCCTCGGAGGCGGCGACCCGTATCTCTATGCGTTCGACGCGGCCACCGGAGACGAGGTGCACCGCGTGCCGACCGAGTTCCGCACCAGCGGCAACCCGATGAGCTATCGCACGGCCGACGGCCGACAGCTGATCGTCATCGCCACCGGCGCCGGGCCCGATGCCAGGTTGGTCGCGTTCGGACTTCCGGAGTGAACGCTCCGGCTTTGGGCTTTTGGCTTCGGGCTTTGGCAAGGCATTGCGACCCCCCAGACAAGGAGAGCAATGCCCGTAAGGTCGTCGGCGGTATCAGCCGACGACCGGCGGCTTTAGTCTTTGGTAAGACCCGGACAAAACGATGATCCGCATCCTCGTCGCAACCGTCGCTACCCTGGTCGCTAGCCCGGTATTTGCTCAGGAAGAACATGTGGGCGCGGAACCGTATCGGTTGGTGTGCCAGTCCTGTCACGGAGAAGAAGCCAATGGTGACGTCGCCCCGCCGCTGACAGGCGGACAGCTCGACGCCGAATACGTACTAGCCATCGTCCGGGAGGGCTTCGGACAGATGCCCCCTATCTCGACGCGCGAGCTGACCGACGATCAGGTCCGCGACATCGTCGGCTACATCACATGGCTGAACGAACGCGAGTCATCTCCCGCGTCGGTCGCCGTCGAACCGTCCCGCTAGCGGCTGGTCGCTACTGCCCGCCCTCGGCCTCGCGCAGTTCCTCGTGGCGGGCGCCACCCAGGATCCCGGTCACGGCCCGATTCCCCTCGTGGCAGGCGTACTCATAGATGGTGTAGTCGTTGTCGAGCCGGAGCGGCAGCTCCAGGGTCCAGGGCTGGGTGTAGACGTTGGGGTCTTCGACCCGCACCTGCCAGTCGAGCACGCCAGGCGCCACCCGGGTGAACCGCTCCACCAGGCGTAGCTCGGGGCTGACCGGGATGCCATGCATCCGGCCGGCATTCTGGTTCGGCGTGATCCAGCCCTTCTCGGTGAAGTTGGTGGTCTCGACGACCAGCGTCTCGCCGTCCCACCACCCGCGCGTGTCCCCCATCCACTGCCGGATCTTGGGGTCGATGTGCGGACGCTCGTCGAGCGGGATGATACGCGGCTCGCGCACCATCTCGTAGAGAATCACCACATAACCCGGAATCTGCAGGATCTGATTACCGGTGTTGTAGGCATTGGGCACCATCGAGCCCGGCATGCCGCGGGTGATGCACCGGCTGTAGGGACTCATGTTCAGGTGGTCGTCAGAGCGATGCTCGACCAGCCAGCGGGCGCGCTCCTCGGCTTCGGGCGTGGTCGGCACGCGGCCCGAGGGGGGGTCGGCAATCATCGAGGTCCGGCCGGTGTGCACCACCGAGTCACGCACATCGCTCCAGAATCGGTTGTAGCCACCGGTGAACTGACCGGCGACCGAACGGCGTCCTCCAGGAGCGCCGTCGCGGGCGAACGACTCCTGGTTGTTGCGCCGGACTTCAGCGATCTCTTCGGCCGTATAGAACTCCTTGTCGCCCAGGCGACCGGGACGTTCGAGCGGCGTCAGCGTGTCATTGCGCCAGATACCGGTAATGTCCGGCTGACCATCGGACGTTCGTGATGTCCGGTAGCCATCGACTGGCCCCGGCCCCTGGCCGGCCCACGCCGGGGCGGCCACCGCGAACGTCACTCCCACCACTGCGACCCATCGTCGAGCACTTTGCATCCCTCCATTGTAACGGTCGCGAGCGACGGGGCACAGCCGACTCGGCGACCGAGCTATGATGCCCAGGCCACGACAGAGAGGTCACCCATGATGCTCCGCCCCACCGTGCTGTCGGCTGTAATGACCCTCGCCCTGGGCAGCTGGGCGACGGCCACCGCATTCCTTCAACAAGACGTGGAGATCGTCACCACGGTCGGTGATGGCTTCACCATCGCGACCGTCGGCGACCTCATCTATGCCCACGACCTGGGCCACATGATGCGCGACCCCTCATTCGCTTCAGTGGTCGATCTGCTCCGAGAGGCCGATGTCGCCACCGGCAACCTGGAGGGCATCATCGTCGACGGCCGCACCTTCGCCGGTTCGCGCATGGGCGGCCACGGCGCCGAACCGGGCACCGCCGACAGCATCCGCGACATGGGATTCGATCTGGTCGCACGTCCGAACAACCACGGCAACGACTTCGGTCCCGAAAGGGTGGAGGAGACCAGCGCGCATCTGGAACGGGTGGGCATGGCGTACGCCGGGGTGGGCAACACCTATGCGGCGGCGCGCGCCGCCCGGTTCTACACGTCGCCACAGGGCCGGGTCGGCATGGTGGCGACCACAGCCACCGGGACGCTGCCGGCACGACCATCGCCATCGAGGATGGCATCGGGGTGATCCGCCCATGAGCCGACGTGCGAGAGTTGGCGGAGACTACCTGGTCAGCCGGACGGCGCCCGACGAGGTGGTCTGCCCCGAAGACATGGGCGAGGCCGAACGTCTCCTCATGCGCACCATCCAGGAGTTCGCCGACCGGGAGGTCACGCCGGCCGCCGACGAGATCGACCGCCGCAACATCGACGTGGTCCGGCCCCTGTTCGAGAAGGCGGCCGAGCTCGGACTGTTCATGGCCGAGGTGCCAGACACGCACGGCGGGCTCGGGCTCAGCCTGCTGGCCGTCGCCGGCATGGCCGAGGCCCGCTCCTATCTGGGCGGCCTGGCCTCGACCGTCTTTGCCCATCAGGGCGTCGGCACGCTTCCGCTAGTCCACTTCGGCACCCCGGAGCAAATCGACCGCTACCTGCCCTCGCTGATGGCCGGTGAGCGGATGGCGGCGTTCGCGCTGACCGAACCCGGCTCGGGGTCGGATGCGATCAACATCCGTACGTCGGCCGTGCTCAACGAGACGGGCACCCACTATGTGGTCAACGGCGCCAAGCAGTGGATCACCAACGCCGGATGGGCGGATCTGTTCGTGCTGTTCGCCAAGGTAGACGGCGTCGCCTTCTCCGCGTTCCTGCTCGAACGAGACACGCCGGGGCTGGTCGTGGGAGAAGCGGAGCGGCTGATGGGCCAACCCGGCTCCTGTGTCTGTCCGCTCCAGCTCAGCGATGTCGAGATACCGGTCGACCGTCTGCTGGGCGAGGTCGGCAAGGGACATCGCGTCGCGCTCTGCACGCTGAACCTCGGTCGGATGAAGATGGCGGCCAACTGCGCCGGCCTGACCAAGAAGATCCTGGCCACCACCACCGCGTATGCCGTGGAACGCCGGCAGTTCGGACGGCCCATCGCCGAGTTCGGGCTGATCGAGCGCAAGCTGGCCCAGATGGCGGCTGCCTCGTGGGCCGCCGAAGCGGTCGCCTACCGGACGGCAGGGCTGGTCTACGACGCGACTGAAGGACAGCGTGCGGGCGGCGACCTGTCGCTCGACGAGACCCTCCGGGTGCAGGCGGAGTTCGCCATGGAGTGCGCCCTGGCCAAGGTGATCGGCACCGAGACCTACCACGGCATGGCGGACGAGGCGCTGCAGGTCTATGGCGGCAACGGCTACAGCGAGGACTACCCGGCCGCGCGTTGGTATCGCGACTCCCGCATCACCCGCATCTACGAGGGAACGAGCGAGATCTGCCGGCTGAGCATGGCCAAGACCCTGTTCCGGCGCATCGCCGAGGGTCGACTGCCGCTCCTGGCCGCCGCGACGGGAGCCACTTCAGGGCCGCCGCCGCGGGGCGACCATCTCGACGCACTCGTCCAGCAGGCCCACGGGCTCAAACAGGTGTTCCTCGACGTCTTTCGCGAGACGTGGTCGGCCCTCGACGAGTCGGCCCGTCTGGCCCCGGAAGGACAGCAGTATCTGGGTGGACTGGCGGACATCGCGCTGGAGATCTTCCGCGCCGAGAGCACGACCTTGCGGGCCGCCAAGCTCGCTCCCACGACACGGGAGGCGGACCGGGTGTTGCACGAAGCGCTGTCGCGCCTGACCCTGCACCAGGCGACCGCCCGTATTCGACGAGCGGCAAACGAGGTCCTGGGCGCGCTTCTGACGGGTGACCGGCTGCGGGACGCGGCGGCCGGCGTAACGGCCGCGCTCCCGGCTCCGGTCGGCCTGGTCGAGACGCGGCACCTGGTGGTGCGGGAACTGGTGGCGCGACGCGGCATCCTTTCCACCCCTCCATCTCATGCGTCGGCGACCGCCGACGCCACTCCGGGGTAAGGACAGGCGATTCCGATGCCCATCGACTACGACACCCTCAAGAACTGGCCTCTGGCCCCAATCGAACAGACCTACGACGAACGAGACACCATACTCTACGCGCTGGGTGTGGGTCTCGGGACCGATCCGGTCGACACCGACCAGTTGCCGTTCGTGTACGAACGGCCGTCGCTGCAAGCACTGCCGACGATGGCCGCGGTGCTGGGCGGGGCTGGCTCCTGGCTGGCAGAGCCGGGCACCGGGGTTGACTACACGCACGTCCTGCACGGCGAACAGGGCATCGAATGGCATCAGCCGCTGCCAGCGGCCGCTGCCATCGTGGCCAAGACCCGGGTGACCGAGATCCTCGACAAGGGCCCCGGCAAGCCGGCGATGATCTACACGACGCGCGAGATCGCCGACCGCGACAGCGGCGCCGCGCTGGCCACGCTAACGTCGACCACGGTGGCTCGAGGCGCCGGTGGCTTCGGTGGTCCAACGACGGCTCAACCCGCGCCCCACGCCCTGCCGGAGCGGGCCCCCGACGTCGTCTGCGAGCTGCCGACCGCGCCACAGGCCGCGCTGGTATACCGCCTGTCCGGAGACCGGAATCCGCTCCATGCCGATCCCGCGGTCGCACGCGCCGCCGGATTCGACGCGCCCATCCTCCACGGCCTCTGTACCCTGGGGGTGGCTGGGCACGCCGTCCTGCGCACCTGCTGCGACTACGACCCGGCCCGGCTGCGCTCGCTGGCGCTGCGGTTCTCGGCCCCGGTGTTCCCGGGCGAACGCATCCGTACCGAAATCTGGAGAGACGGCGAGGTGGTGTCGTTCAGGGCGCGGGTGGTGGCCCGCGACGTCACCGTGCTGGACAACGGTCGAGCCGCGGTCACCGGCTGAGTCGGCGCCATGGACGGCCGGAATCCGGGCGAGCATCTACATTTTCAAAACTGAGATTGCGTCTCATTCTCAATAGATCTATAATCCGGACGAAGTGACGAGACACCCACCGCCCGAGCGGACCGACGTGGTCTGCGAGTGCCTCCAGGTAACCGAGTGCCAGCTGCTGGCCACGCTCACCCAGGGCGAGGTGCAGACGCTGCGGGACCTGCGTCAGGCCACCGGCGCTGGCGATGGCTGCACCGCCTGCCACCACCTGCTCAAGCAGTACCTCCAGCGCCGCACCTAGTCGCCGGCGTACTTCTTCCGCTCATGACGGATCGGATCGGGCGGCGCTCTATTCGTGGCCGCCCAGCTGTTCGGTCAGATAGTTCTCGAGTCCGACGCTCTCGATGCGGAAGAGTTGGGTCTCGAGCCAGTCGACGTGCTCTTCCGACTCAGACAGAATCGGCTCGAGCACCTCTCGAGTCCCGTTGTCCTTGAGACTGGTGCACAGCTCGATCGCGGCGTTGTAGGCCTCGACACCGCGCTTCTCCAGTTCGAGATCAACCTCGAACTGCTCTTTCACGTTGGTGCCGACCCGGATGACGTCGTAACGTGCGATCTCGGGCGTGCCCTCGAGGAAGAGAATCCGATCGATCAGCTTTTCGGCGTGCTTCATTTCGCCGATCGACTCCTGCACGTGCTTCGCGCCCAGGATCTTGAAGCCCCAGTTGTCGCACATCTTGCCCTGGCAGAAGTACTGATTGATCGCGGTCAGCTCAATGGTCAGTGCGCCGTTCAGCGCGTCGATGACTTCAGGTTTGCCTTGCATCGTGGCTCCTCCAATCCCTCCATTGCACCGCCCGGCTAACGGAGCGCGGTGAAGACCGAGCTGTAGTCGTCGGTCCAGATCCGGTCGACTGCCGGTCCGGACCAGTCCGCGGCGACCGGGGCCAGGCTGCGGACAAGACGGGGATCGGCGGTCAGCACGACCCACTCGGCGGCGAACGCCCCGAGTCCATCATCGACGCTCACCAGCGGAAGCGCATCATATCCCAACGTCTCGGCCAGACGTCGCAGCACCGGTTGCAGATCGAGATGGCGGTTGGAGACGTGAACGGCGATGGTGCCGCTCGGCGCCAGGTGATGCACGTACAACTCGAACGCCTCTCTGGTCAGCAGATGCACCGGGATCGCATCGCCAGAAAAGGCGTCGACGACGAGCAGGTCAAAGCGTCCCGGCCGCCCGTCACTCAGTTCCTGATCGAGCAGGGCCCTCGCGTCGCCCACGACGGTCTCGACGGCCGCCGCCGACTCGGCCAGATAGAAAAAATGCTCTTCCGCGATCCGGACCACGTCCGGATCAATCTCGTAGAAGCAGAAATGATCCGCCTCGCGACCATGCGCGGCGATCGTGCCGGCGCCGAGCCCGATGCCGCCAATCCGAAGGCCCCCGGGCTCCTCACGCACCGAACGGAGGGCGGCGATGGTGAGCCCTACTCCGCTGTCGATACCGTAGTAGGTGGTGGGCAGGGCACGCAGCTCGTCGCCGACATACTGACTGCCGTGCACCGTGCTGCCATGGTAGAGCGACCGCGCCACCACCGACTCGCGAGTGCCCACGTCGCGGTCATAGACCCGAAGAATGCCGTAGAAGTTACGCGCCGCCGTGACCAGCTCGCCGCGGCGGTCCGATGCCCCCACCGACAACCAGACGACGGCGACGCCCAGCACGGCGGCGGTCACGATCGGACGCCAGGTGGCCTGCCATCGTCGCCGCTCTTCGTAGCCCACCGCCACCGCCAACAGCACCCTGGTGCCGACTAGCGCCACGGGAAACTCCCAGGTGTCGATGAATACTCGCGGGGCGACTTGCGACGCCAGAAACCCGCCCAGGGCGCCGCCTGCCGCCACCATGAGGTAGAAGTCGGTCAGCCGCGACGGATGTGGGGCCAGTCTGGCGAGCTCGCCGTGGCAGACCATGCAGCTGGTCACCAGCGCCAGCCCGTAGACACCGATCTGGAGCGGCAGCCCGAGCGGCGCATCGGCGCCGGCCCGCCAGTAGAGCAGCACGACGGCGCCGAGTCCCAGCACGTAGGCCGGGGTCCAGACAGAACGGCGATACCACCGCGCATGGTCGAAGGCAACCACGAAGGTGGAGAGATAGAGCCCGAGCGGCAAGACCCAGAGGAACGGGACCGCGGCCACGTCACGGGTCATCTGGCTGGTGGTCGACAGCAGCACGAGGGAGCCGCACGCGGCCAGCGACAGCCATAGCCCGCGCAGCCCGGCCGACACGGCCGGTCCCGTGGGCGCCCCGGCCCGCAGCAGTCGTTGGCGCGCGGACCAGCCAATGGCGGCCATCAGGATGACGTAGCCGACGAACCCGACCGACCAGAGCCTGGTCTGGGTCTCGAGCGAGAGAAACGGCTCGATCAGGAACGGATAGCTGGCCAGGCCGAGCAACGAGCCGGCGTTCGACACCGCGAACAGCCGGTAGGGGAAGCCCGTCTCGGTCCCACGCCAGTGCTGAAGCAGCGGACTCGACGCGGCCAGAACGAGATAGGGCGCCCCGACCACGCCGGCGAGCTGCAACGTGATGCTCCAGACGGGGCGAGACGGATCCACTCGATCCAGGTCGAGCGCCAGGGGGAGAAACGGCAACGACACCGCCATCAGGGCGGCGTGGACGAGCGGCTGCCTAGCACCGGCCAGACGGCTGAGGCGATGGACGTACCAGTAACCACCGACGAGGAGGGTCTGGAAGAAGAACAGACACGAGGTCCAGACCAGGGCGCTACCGCCATAGTGCGGCAACAGCAGTCGCGCCATGAGGGGTTGCACGAGAAAGAGGAGCGCCGCGCCAAGAAACACGGCGACCGGATAGGCCATCACCGGAGCCGATGGTATCGCAGGTCTAGTAAATAACTAATTTACTAGTTTACGTCTGACCATCACGCTCATACCATCGTCTTAATTCGCTAGGATCTAGCGGCACGGAGCGCAAGATGCCACGACCGAAATCCACGACGTTGACCGACGGCGAGCTTGAGTTGATGCGCGTGCTGTGGGACCGCGGTCGGGCCAGCGTGAGCGACGTCGTCGCGGCGCTGCCCGGAAAACCGGCACCCGCCTACAACTCCGTGCTGACGCGCCTCCGCATCCTGGAGCAGAAGGGGTACGCCGGGCACGAGAAGGCGGGTCGCGCCTTCACCTACTTCCCGACCGTGGAGCAGGCGGAGGTGAGACAGCACGCCGTGAAACGGCTGGTCAGCCAGCTGTTCGACGGCTCTCCACGGGAGTTGGCCCTGAACCTGCTGGCCGAGTCGGACGTCGACCCAAACGAGATCAAGCGGCTGCGCGCGCGGCTGGGCGAGGCAGACGAGTGAGCGCGCCGATCGTCGAGTCGTTGACCGCCTGGCTGTGGCAGGGACTGGTCGTCGGCGCCATCGGCCTCTACAGGGCCATCTCCTATGTCGTCGCCCAGCGACGGCGAGAGATCGCCATCCGGATGGCGATCGGCGCACAGCTGAGCGATATCCGGCGCATGGTCCTCACCGAAGCTGGCTGGCTGGCGCTCGCCGGCACGCTGCTCGGTCTCGGCGGTGCGGTCGCCCTGACCCGACGTCTCCAGGCTGTCCTGTACTAGACCAGCCCGCTCGACCCAGCGGTGTTCGCGACCGTCTCCCTGTTGTTGGGCACCATCTGCCTCTTGGCCAGCTGGCTGCCCGCCCGGCGGGCGGCGCGGGTAGAGCCGATCGGCGCACTCCGAGCCGAGTAGCGCGGATAGCCATGCCGAAGACTACCCTGCGTCTGTTCAGCGAAGGCCGGAACCGCCGGGTCCCGGACGAACCGGATCTCGTCGTGATTCGCGGCCGGCTGAATGGTCGGGTCATTCGCGAAGAGATCGACTGGACCCCACGTCGCCTCGTCTGGAACGCGAAGTACGACCGGCACCGGATCACGACCGAGATTCCCGAGTTCCGCAGGACCAGCAGCGAGTTCACGGTCGAGCCGGACGGACCGCGAGACATCGTCGTGCCGGTGCGGAGCCGCATCACCACCCTCCCGGAAGTCGACGACCTGAGCGACGAACAGCAGCGACTCCTTGCCAGTCGCCGGCGTGGATTCAAGCAGGACCAGGGCACCGCGCATCCCACCCACAGCCGGTTTGGCTATACCAAGAGCTTCCGGCAAAAGAGGGGAAAGCCCAAGCTTCAGGTCACCTTGTCGGAGGACAACATGGGTGCCGACATCGATCTCGATGTCGGGAGCTTTCACCGCTCGGCGCCACACGACGTCTACAAGAAGCTGGTGAAGGCCTACCCCGACGTAGCGCCGGTGTACGTGGTCAAATAGCGGCGGCCCGGAGCTGTCATACAATCGGGCGATTGTCCGTCCGTCTTCCAATCAGGAGTCGACCGTTGTCCCTGACGCCCACTCGACGAGAGTTCATTGCGACCGCATCGATGGCGGCCATCGCCGCCCGCGCCCTTGACGCCCAGACGAGTCCGGACAGCATGTTCAGCTTCCAGCAGATCGAGACCAACGGGGTGACGCTCCGATGCGCCGTCGAGGGCGACGGCCCGCTGGTCATCATGGTTCACGGCTTCCCCGAGCTCTGGTACTCGTGGCGTCACCAGATCCGCCCCGTCGCCGAGGCCGGCTACAAGGTGGTGGTGCCGGACGTGCGGGGATACGGCGGCAGCGACAAGCCGGAGGCGATTGCCGCCTACGACATGACCAGCCTGACGGGCGATGTCGTCGGTCTGATCGACGCGATGGAAGAGGAGCAGGCGATTCTCTTCGGGCACGACTGGGGCGCACCCATCTGCTGGAACACCGCTGCCCTTCACCCCAACCGCATCGCGGCGGTCGCCGGGCTGAGCGTGCCGTTCTTCCAGCGGGGCGCGGTCGCCAGTATGGACCAGTGGCGCGCCATGTACGGCAACGGGTTCTTCTATCAGCTGTATTTCGAACCGGAGGGCGTGGCAGAGGCGGCGCTCGAAGCCGACGTCCGGACCGGGCTACGGAAGCTCTACTACACCATCTCTGGTGACGGCGCCGATGCGCCGCTGCACAGCCTGTCGCATCCCGAACCGGTGGACGACCCGGTCGGGATGATGGTCGACCCCGACCCATTCCCGGCCTGGATGACCGAGACCGATCTCGACTACTACACCGCCGCGTTCGAGCAGGGTGGCTTCCGGGGGCCGCTCAACCGCTATCGCGCGCAGGGACGCGACTGGGAACTGCTGCCGCAACTCTCAACCGCCCAGATCACCCAGCCGAGTCTGTTCATCGGCGGATCTGAAGATCCGGTCCGGACGTTCGTCCCGGGGGTCGACATCTACGCCGGGGCCGCCGCCAACTGCACCGACTTCCGCGGCTCGACCATCATCGAGGGCGAGGGGCACTGGATCCAGCAGGAAGCGCCCGGGGCCGTGAACACGGCGCTGCTCGCCTTCCTGGACGGACTGGGCTAACACGAGAACGCCATGCCCACCTCAGCGATCCGACTGGCGGCAGCCGCGGTC
>CAJWMX010000039.1 GCA_913043805.1 uncultured Acidobacteriota bacterium
TGGGGGTCGTCTACGAGGCGACCCACGTCCTGCTTCGGCGGCCCACCGCGCTCAAGCTCCTCCCGGTCGAGAAAGCGGGCGAGGAGGCGGTGGCCCGATTCGAGCGGGAGGTGCGTCAGACCAGCCGCCTGGAACATCCCAACAACGTGTCGATCTTCGACTACGGGCGCACGCCCGGCGGGCAGTTCTACTACGCATGGAGTATCTCCAGGGGCTGGATCTTGATCAGCTGGTGCGGCGCCACGGCCCGCTCGATGTGGCCCGGGTCGCGCACCTGCTCGGTCAGGCGGCCAGCGCGTTGGCCGAGGCCCACGCCAAGGGGCTGGTGCATCGCGACGTAAAGCCGTCGAACCTCATGGTGGGCGCCTGCGGCGGCGTCGCCGACACGATCAAGATACTCGATTTCGGCCTGGTGAAGTCGCTCGATGGGGTCACCGACGATGCCGCGCGGACCCAGATGGTGACTCAGGCGATGACCGTCGTGGGTACCCCGCACTATCTGGCGCCGGAGGCGATCCGGCGTGAGAGCAGTCTTGGCCCGCTCGCGGATGTCTACGCCCTCGGAGCGGTCGGCTACTTCCTGCTGTCGGGCCGCGAGGTCTTCAGTGGTCCGACCGCCATCGAGGTGATGGCGCTCCATCTGAACGGAGAGGTGCCACCGGCCTCCGAGCTGGCGGGCCGACCGGTCGACGCCGGCCTGGAGGCGGTGCTCCGGCGCTGTCTCTCGAAGGCGCCGGACGGCCGCTTCTGGCACGGCCGCGCTCTCGCCACCGCGCTCGAAGCGCTGGCCCTCGATGGATGGACTCAGGCCGCGGCGAGGGCCTGGCGGGATGAGCACCAGCCCGAGGCGTCGGTAGGAGCCGGCGAGATCCCCCGCACCCAGCTCGCCATCGACATGTCGGCGCGCCGCGAGAGCCGGGCGCCCGGTGCCGCGTGATCTAGCCCGCGGGCTGCCGAGACGGATCCAGCGCACGGAGTGCCGCCACTCGGTCGAGTACCGGAGGGTGGGAGTAGTGCAGGAGGACATGGAGCGGGTGGGGCGTCAGGTTCGAGAGGCTGTCGGCCGACAGCTTCTTGAGCGCGGAGATGAGCGGTAGGGCCTGCCCGGTGGTTTCGACCGCGAACGCGTCCGCTTCGAATTCGTACCGACGAGAGAAGCGATTGACCACAAGTGACAGGACGAGCTCGATCGGCGTGAACAGCAGCCCGAAGAGGACGAGCCCAGCATGAACCGAGGGGTCAGCGACCCCAAAGGCGTCGAACATCCCCTGACGATTGAGAAACAGCGACAGCAGCCAGAAGAGCGCCGCCGAATGGGCCAGTCGGAGCAGCAGGTCCTTCAATAGGTGACCGCGCTTGTAGTGCCCGACCTCGTGAGCGACGACCGACACCAGTTCTGATGTCGTCTGCTGCTCGACCAAGGTGTCGAACAACCCGATCCGTTTGCGGCTGCCGAACCCGGTGAAGAAGGCGTTGGCTTTCGCGGAGCGTCGCGAGCCGTCGACTACGAAGATCTCGCTAAACGGGAACCGTACGGAGCGCGCGTAGTCGACCAGCGCCGTCTTCAGCTCGCCATCGCCCAGCGGGCTGAACGTGTTGAAGAGCGGCATGATCCATGTGGGCGCCACGAACTGGGCCACGAGCATGAACACCGTCGTGAGTGCCCAGCACCAGAGCCACGCCAGTGGTCCCGCCCACTCGAAGAAGAAGAGGATGGCCCCGAGGAGCGCCCCGCCGAGAAGAGTGCCCAGCGCCAGGCCCTTGAGCAGATCGGCCGCGAAGGTGCCGACGGTCGTGCGGTTGAACCCGAACCGTTCTTCGAGGACGAACGTCCCGTAGATCCGGAACGGCAGTCCCAGTAACGTCGAGCCGAGCGCAAGTGCGCCGACGAAGAGCAGCCCCGTGGTGACAGGCCCGGATTCCGCCGCCCGCGCGACGCCATCGAGCCAGCCAAATCCACCGGCGAACCAGAAGGCCAGCAGCGCGGCGAGGCTGGTCGCCGACTGGATTAGTCCGAATCTGGTCCGGGCCCTCGTATAGGCCTGCGAACGGGCGTAGGTCTCCCCGTCGAAGACATCCCGAAACTCGTCGGGCACGACGCCGCCCATCGCGCGGACATTCAGCAGTCCGGCGACCGCCGACAGGACCAGCTCACCGGCGAGTGCGGTCAGCGCAACCAGGGCGTAGAGGTTCAGGGACACGGCGGCTCGGCGCACGGGGGTGGAGACGCGGACCAGATTATACTGAGAGACTGTCTTCTCGCTCGTGACCCGGATCCGCCATGACCACGCTCGAGACCCATCCCCACACCATGACGATCGGCGGCGCCAAGTGGTCGGGCATCGGGGTGGAGAACGGACCCTGGGGGTTGCTCGGGTTCACCGAGTTCCAGACCGTCAACGCCGCAAAGAAGTGATCATGGCCGACTTCCACTACCAACCGCTCTTCGAGCACGGACCGGACCAGACCGAGTATCGGCAGCTCACGACCAAAGGGGTGTCCACCACGACCGTGGATGGACGCGAGCTGCTCGTGGTCGACCCTGACGTGCTACGCCTCGTCGCCCGTACCGCGTTTGACGACATTGCACACCTCTTGCGGTCGTCGCATCTGGCCCAGCTGCGGTCGATCCTCGACGACCCGGAAGCCTCACCCAACGATCGATTCGTCGCCTTGGAGCTGCTGCGAAACGCGAACATCGCGGCGGGGCGGGTCTTGCCCGGCTGTCAGGACACCGGGACCGCCATCGTCATCGGACACAAGGGGCAGAACGTCGTCACCAGCGGTGACGACGCCGAGGCGTTGTCGCACGGAGTGTTCGACGCTTACGACCAGCGCAACCTTCGCTACTCGCAGCTGGCGCCGCTGGACATGTACACCGAGAAGAACACCGGTTCGAACCTTCCGGCGCAGATCGAGCTCTATGCCGAGCCGGGCGACGAGTACGAGCTGCTGTTCATCGCCAAGGGCGGCGGCTCGGCCAACAAGTCGTTCCTGTATCAGGAAACCAAGGCGCTGCTGAACCCGAAGTCGTTGCTGGCGTTCGCCGAGGAGAAGATGCGGAGCATCGGCACCGCCGCCTGCCCGCCGTATCATCTCGCGCTCGTGATTGGCGGACCCTCGGCCGAGTTCACCCTCAAGACGGTCAAGTTGGCCAGCACCCACTACCTGGATTCGCTGCCCACCAGTGGAAACGAACATGGTCGGGCGTTCCGTGATCTCGAGATGGAGCAGCAGATCTTCGACATCTGCCGCAACATCGGGATCGGCGCCCAGTTCGGGGGCAAGTACTTCGCCCATGACGTGCGGGTCATCCGGTTGCCCCGGCATGGCGCGTCGTGCCCGGTGGGGCTCGGGGTCTCCTGCTCGGCTGACCGACAGGCGTTGGCCAAGATCACGCGGGACGGCGTGTTTCTCGAACAGCTCGAGGAGAACCCAGCCCGCTTCATGCCCGATGTGACCCCAGACGAGCTCGAGGGCGAGGTCGTCCAGGTCGATCTGAATCGTCCGATGCCGGAGATCCTGGCCGAGCTCAGCCGGTACCCGGTGGCCACGCGGCTGTCGCTCAGCGGACCGGTGATCGTGGCCCGCGACATAGCGCATGCGAAGCTCAAGGAGCGCTTGGAGCAGGGCGAAGACTTGCCTCAGTACTTCAAGGACCATCCGATCTACTACGCCGGGCCGGCCAAGCGTCCCGAGGGGCGTCCGTCCGGTTCGTTCGGTCCCACGACGGCCGGGCGGATGGATTCGTATGTGGATCTGTTCCAGAGCAAGGGCGGCAGCATGGTGATGCTGGCCAAGGGGAACCGGTCCGCTGCCGTCCGTGAGGCGTGCGGGCGCCACGGCGGGTTCTATCTCGGGTCCATCGGGGGCCCGGCGGCCCGGCTGGCCGACCACAGCATCAAGAAGGTCGAGGTGCACGAGTATCCGGAGCTCGGAATGGAGGCGATCTGGCGCATTGAAGTCGAGGATTTCCCCGCCTTCATCGTGATCGACGACAAGGGAAACGACTTCTTCACCCCACTCATGGAAACTCGACCTGTCACCTTGACCCGGTCGTAAACGGTCGGGCGAGGAGAGAGGTCTCTGGAACAGACGATTCGTCATTGAGGAGAAGAGAGATGCGGATGACCAAGATCGGACTCGGCGTGTTGGCGGTGGTTCTGGTGGCGAGCATCGCCGAGGCACAGAATCGCCCTGCGAGCCCTCGCGGCCAGGCTTCGACCCAGGTCGGGGGGAGCTTCAATGATGAGGGCCGCTACAGCGGTGGCAGCTGGATCGACGTCGACTATGGCCGACCGATTCTGCGCGGGCGGAACGGGGAGATGTTTGGCGAGGGCGCGGAGTACGCCACCCGGATCTACGCCGGCGCGCCGATCTGGCGGGTGGGCGCAGATGTGACCACGCGGATCATTACCGAGGCGGACCTAGTCTTCGGGGGCAACACGCTGGCGGCCGGCGAGTACAGCATGTTCATCGATCTGTCCGCCGACGGGTGGACGCTCGTCTTCTCGAACCTGGGCGCCAAGCAGAGCTTCCGCGAGGAGACCCCGAATACCGTCTGGGGTGGCTACGGTTACACGACCGACATGGACGTGCTGCGCGCCGAGATGACCGTCAGTGAGCATCCGGTCAGCGCCGACCAGCTGATCATCACCTTCACCGACATGAGTCAGCAGGGTGGCAATCTCACCGTCTGGTGGGACACCAAGATCGCGACCATCCCGTTCCAGGTCGCCAACTAGTACCCTCGGTGGCCGGGTCCGCTTTGGCGGACCCGGTCGGCCGGCGGCAGGAGAGGTGCCCCTCCGTGTCTTCCTCTGACGACTCGGCGCACGCGCGCCCCGCGTCGGCGTCGGCCGACCCACTCTACGATCCAGACATACCCACTCCGTCGCACGCCGAACGGGCGCGCACGCTGGCGGCCCGGATCACGACCGGCACGCTGGGAACCCTCGCGGCTGATCCCGAGGGCTACCCCTACGGCTCGTTCGTGACCGTGGCCTTCGACGCTGGCGATCCAGTGTTCCTGGTGAGCACGATGGCCGAGCACACCCGGAACCTCCAGGGTGATGAGCGAGCGTCGCTGCTGGTGGCCGAGCGAGAGCAGGAGGACCCGCTGGCCAACGGGCGGGTGACCCTGCTCGGGCCGTGCTCGCGGGTGGCGGACCCGGGCTCGGAGCGCGAGGCGTTTCTCGCGACCCACCCGAACGCCGCCTACTACGTCGACTTCGGCGATTTCGCGTTCTGGAAGCTACGGGTGGCCTCGATACGCTACATCGGCGGCTATGGCCGGATGTCGTGGGTCGAGGCGGATGAGTGGCATGCGGCGGAGCCTGATCCGCTCGCAGAGGCGGCCGCCGGCATCATCACGCACATGAACGACGACCACGCCGATGCGCTGCCGCTCTACTGCAACGCCTACTCACGAGCCAGCGGCATCGCCGACGCCAGCATGACCGGAGTAGATCGCTACGGATTCGAGATGTCGGCGATCACGCCGGACGGACCCCGCCCGGTCCGGGTGGCGTTCCCGGCCCCGGTCTCGACCCCGCAGGAGGTCCGGACCGCCCTCGTCGAGATGTTGAAGGCGGCCCGAGGCGAGAGCGCTTAGCGTCAGCTATCGCCACGGGCCCGCGAGATCGCGTGCCTGGCCGCTGGCCTCGCCCCGGGGCCTTCCTTCTACCGCCCTGGAAGCATCAGGTGGGAGGTCGACGTTCCGGCGTCCATGATCCACATGAGCGTAGAGCTGTTGCCCTCGGGGATGCCGAGGTCGGCGGCCGTGGCGCCGGGGACGGCGATCGTGATGTGGGTGCCGGCGCTCCCGGCGTCGTCACCGTTCATGGTGTGCCAGAGCGACCCGTAGACCGGCGCGATCCGGGTGCCGTTCTCTTCCATCGCGTCGAGCAGCTTCTGTCCTGACTGCCGGTCGCCGCCATCGGCATACGCCTTCAGCGTCTGCTCGACCCGGTCGAGGTTGCCCTGGTCGGTGCACTGCACCGCAAAGGGCCGCGTGCCGGGGTTGTCCGACCGGTCATAGCAGACCATCCCGTTGGTGCTCTCCTTGAGCACGACACGGTTGCCGCTGGCGTCCCAGCCGATCACGCCCGCGCCTTCCTTGGCGCGATTCGGCGCCGCCATCAGCGCCTTGTCGATTGCGGCCTGGTTCTGGGCAAACGCGCCCGTGGCCATCAGCGTCACTCCGACGACGAGCAGGACTGTGCGTTTCATTGTGGTCTCCTCTACCTAGCTCCAGACGACAGCGACCGGTTCACGCTTACCCGTCTGATCAACCGGATGTGGTCGGGCTCATACAGAGATACTTCAGCTCGGTGTACTCGTCGAGTCCGTGGCGTGATCCCTCGCGTCCGATTCCCGAGGCCTTGACGCCGCCGAACGGCGCCACCGGGGTCGAGATGATCCCTTCGTTCACGCCGACGATGCCGGTCTCGATCTGTTCGGCCACCCGCCAGATCCGATCGATGTCGCGGCTGTAGAAGTAGGCCGCGAGCCCGTACTCGGTGTCGTTTGCGAGACGGATCGCGTCGGCTTCTGTCTCGAAGCGGATGACTGAAGACACCGGGCCGAAGGTCTCCTCCCGCGCGCACCGCATGGACGGGGTGACGCCGGTTAACAGCGTTGGCTGGAAGTAGGTCCCGCCCAGCTCATGAGGCGAGCCGCCGAGCTCGACCGCGGCGCCCTGCTCGACGGCATCCGCGACGTGCGCCTTGACCTTCTCCACCGCCTGCTGGTCGATCAGCGCGGTCTGGGTCACGCCCTCGTCCAGGCCGTTGCCGACGTTCAACTCCTCCATCGCGGCGCGCAGCTTGGCCACGAAGGCGTCATGCACGCTGTCCTGGACGAGGAAGCGGTTGGCGCACACGCAGGTCTGGCCGGTGTTGCGGAACTTCGACGCTATGGCGCCGGTGACGGCGGCGTCGAGGTCGGCGTCGTCGAAGACGATGAACGGCGCGTTGCCGCCCAGCTCGAGCGAGAGCTTGGTGACGTGGGTGGCGCACTGCGCCATGAGCTTGCGGCCCACCTCGGTCGACCCAGTGAAGCTCAGGGCCCGGATGTTGGCGCTCTCGGTCAGCGTGCGGCCGATTGCGGCGGCGTCCAGGCCCGTCACGACATTGAACACCCCGGCCGGGATACCGGCCTGTTCGCCCAGACTGGCGAGCGCGAGCGCCGTCAGCGGCGTCCCTTCCGCCGGTTTGACGATCATCGGGCAGCCGGCCGCCAGTGCCGCTCCCGCTTTCCGGGTGATCATGGCTGCAGGGAAGTTCCAGGGCGTGATCGCCGCCGTCACGCCAATGGCCTGGCGCAGCACCAGGATGTGCTGACCGCGCCGGGGCGCCGGGATGACCTCGCCGTAGGCGCGCTTGGCCTCCTCGCCGAACCACTCCAGAAACTGCGCGGCGTAGCCGACCTCGCCGTTGGCCTCGGCCAGCGGCTTGCCCTGCTCGAGGGTCATCAGCCGCGCCAGGTCCGTCTGGTGCGCATACATGAGCCGGGCCCAGCCAAGCAGCAGGGCGGCGCGCTCACCCGCGGGGCGCTGTCGCCAGTCGTCGAAGGCGTCGACTGCGGCGGCGATCGCCGTCTCGACGTCAGACGGATCGCAGTCTGGCACCTCGCCCACCTGGTCGCCGGTGGCGGGGTTGGTCACGGCGAACGTGCGGCCGCTCCTGGCAGCGCGCCAGGCACCTCCGATATAGCACTGGTCGCGAAGCACTGCGGGGTCCAGGGACGGGATGGTCACGGTCGGTGTAGACACGGGTTCCTCTCTGGTTGCCGAATGGTCCGGGCGAGAGCCTAACAGCTTACTGCGGATTCGCAGGTTCGGCGGGCGCCTCCGGGTTCTCCTCTACGCTGACCTGGAACTGACGGAAGTCACGGTAGGTGGCGGTGCTGTTGGTGCGTCTCCGGCCGCCCCCTTCCGAGTAGCTTTCGCGCATCTCCACCGGCACCCAGAGCTCGACGTCCGGGGCGGCGCCGAACCGGACCGTCGCGCTAGCTTCGGTGGCGGGGCGCCCACCCAGTCCCGGATGATGCAGCGCCAGCTCGGTCTCCAGGACGCGACCTGTGGACGGGTCCACGCAGATCCGCCCGTCGGCCGGCAGGTCGATACCCTGCAGTCCCCGGGTCAGGGTGGGATACTCGACTTCTTCGAATCGGATGCGCCAGGCGCCGCGCTGGTCGGCGCAATTCTCACCGTCGGCCTCGAACGCGAATCGGTTGATGTTGGCCGGGTGCAGGAAGAAGAGCGCGTAGGTCGGCACGTTCATGGTGCGTCCGGTCGACCCGAGGTTGTAGCGCGCGCTTTCTCTAGAGATCCGTCGCGCCTGTTCCAGTGCCTGCGTTCTGTTCCCCATGAAGAGCGACGCCAGCCGGTCCTGACGGTCGCGGACCCGCTGTCCGTTCACCTCGAAGACATCGCGAAAACCGACCCACGCGGTGTCGTCGTCGAGCCGCAGGAGCAGGAACTCGGAGACGAGCCGCAGCCGGGTCGGGTTGCTCCGTCCCCCGGAGAAAAAGCTCTGACGGTAGTCCTCCTCCATCACGACCGTCGAGAGCTGCTCGACGAAGCGCTCGACGTAGGCCGTGGTCCGGGAGAGGACCAGGTCGAGCGTGGGCTGCGCGGCGACGTGCGAGGGAAACGCGAGGGTGGAGAGTGAGAGCGCAAGGGCAGCCACCACGGGGCCGGCGGCGGTCTGACCTCGCGTGCCCATCACGCCCTATGATGCCTCCGGGTCGGGCGGTTCCGCCACCGGGATGTCGAGACCGACCGCGCGCATGATGGCGAGGGCGTTGCTCCTCGTTACCGGGCCCGGCTTCAGCCGATAGTCGAAGCGCATCTCCTGGTCCACCAGCAGGTCGTCGAAGTGCATGTTGGCTGCCGCTGGGGCGAGCTGGTCTCCAATCTCCGACAACGCCAGATCGTGGGTGGTGACCAGGCCGATGGCGTCGAGCCGGAGCAGGGAGTCGAGGAGTCCACGGGCGCCTTCGGTGCGGTCGTGCGAGTTGGTGCCGTGGAAGAGCTCGTCGAACAGGAACAGCGTCGGTTCGGAGCGAGCCTGGGCGACAACCTGTCCGAGCCGCAGTACCTCTGTGTAGAAGCGCGAGCGACCGGCTTGGAGGGAATCTTCGATCCGGAGGGTGGCGCCGATTGCGAGCGGAGAGAGGCGAAGCTGTCGAGCGCGTACGGGCGCTCCCATCAGGGCCATCACCACGCTGACGCCGATGCTGCGCAGGAACGTGGTCTTCCCCGACATGTTCGACCCGCTCACGACCAGGACGCGTGGCTCTGTCCCCAGCCGAACGTCGTTGGCGACCGCGGTCGCCGCCGGGAGCAACGGGTGGGTGAGGGCAGTCGCCTCGTAGCGCGAGACCCCGGTGGCTGCCGCCATCTCGGGGAACGGATCGTCGGGATGCTCGAACGCGTAGGTGCCGAGCGCCGACAGCGCTTCCATCTCGCCGATGCGCCTCAGCCAACCGCTTACCTGGGCGCCGTGTCGCGTTCGCCAGGCCTCCACCGCAAAGGCCAGATGCAACTGCCAGCACAGGAGTGCCGCCAGCGGCGCGAACATCATGTTGCGCTGCCAGTCGTAGAGCTCGACGAGTCGGCGCAGGCGACGCGCCGCTTCGCCGAGTTCACCGTTGGCGGTCCCGAGGCCCTCGGCGAGGTCCCGGAGGCGAGGGGTCTCGAAGCGTTCGGCCCTGACCACGCCGCTGACCTCGCCGAGCACGGTCAGCTCCGCCGCCGGGGCGCTCGCGCCGGTCATGACCTCGGTGGTCGGCTTCGCCCAGCGTCGGGCGAACACGCCCAGGGCAAGCAGGGCGACGATCGGCGCCAGCACCGGCGCGCCTGCGTTCCAGGCGATTATCGTGGTCACCACGAGCAGGGACAGGCCGCCCGCCAGCACACGTGGCCACACGCCTGCCGCGACCGGCGGGGCGGTCGCCCATGCCTCGAGCGCGGCCGGCTGGACCTTGTCGCGAGCCTCCGCGCCGGCGGTTGCCAGCCGTTCGCGGAAGAGGGTGTTCGGACGGAGCTCGATGGCCGCCCCCTGGCGGAGCCGCACTTCGTCGACGCCGGCCGGCGCGGTGAGCCAGTCGGCCAGGGTTTGTTCGCCGCCGCTGGTCTGGGCGGTGCACAAGAGCTGAAACAGCGAACCGTCGCCGAACAGGTCGAGGTCCTGCGCGTACAGATGCTCCGGGTCGGCGAAGTGGCCCCCGGCCGGGCCTTGTCCCGGCCAGGTGTCGTCGATCCGGGCGAGTGCCCGCTCGTACCACGCCACTCCGCGCCGGACCCGGTCTCGCGAGAGGATTACCCGGTCGTGGGCCATCACCAGGCCGGCGAACACGATCGCGGGAATGACGAGCCACCAGGATGTCAGCCAGCCGGGGCCGACGATGGCCCAGCCGAGCGCGAGTCCGCTCAGGAACGTCACCAGGCGGGCGGTGCCGATCCGATGGGCCTGCGCGTCGAGCGCGCGGGCCTCAGCCTGGCGTTCCGCGAGCCGACTGCGATAGAGCGACGCCGGATCCGAAGCTTTGGTCATGGATGAGGAGGGACCGCCCGGCCCCACCGCTCAGTGGCGGCTACCGCAGCCGTGAAAGCGTGTCGGCGTCGACGGCCGAGGCCGGTCCCTGGAAGATGGCATTGAACAGCGGCTTGAACGTTGCTCGGGTCTGCGCCCGGAACGCGAGCTGGCTGCCGATCGTGATCACCGAGCCGGCGCCTACGTCGAAGGCGACGACGTTGGCGCGGTTCCGAAGCAGGTCATCGCCGAGCAGCCAGGATGCGAACCGTTTCGAAACCATGTGTAGAGAGGTGAGCCGGGTCAAAACCGCAGAGTACCACGGGACCCGAGAGCCTCCGGACCGCGGCTACCCGGCGCGAAACTGACCCATGAAACGGAGAAACGCCTGCACATCGTCGAAGGTGCTGGCGACGCCGAGTGAGACCCGGGCCGCGCCTGGACTCTCGCCGCCCACCAGACAGCGACCGAAGTCATCTTTCGTCATCCGCTCACCGCTTTCGGCGAAGCAGCGGTCGAGCTCGCCGGCCGACAACTCAAAGGCCAGCTCGCCGGCTCCCGGGTTGCAGAAACAGCCCGTGCGCAGCGAGATGCCGATGGCGCCGGCGAGGCGCTCCACCTTGGTGTGTGGCACGAGCTCGCCCGCCCCATCGTGCAGGTTGAAGGCGATGGTGGCGCCGCGGGCCGTCGTGTCTCGCGGGCCATAGATCTTCACCAGAGGTCGACCCGACGCGTGGGTCAGCGCCAGCATCTCATCCAGCAACCACCCGGTCAGACACCGCAGACGTTCGTGCAGCTGGTCGCGCCCGACCGCCTCGAGGAAGCTGAGGCCCGCATCGACCGCCGGGATGTTCGTGTAGTCGAGCGTGCCGTCTTCAAAGGCGGTCGCGCCGTCGGCCAGGAAAAATCGGTCGCCCTGGACCGAGGCGACCGTGATGGTACCCCCCGCGAACCATGGCCGGTGCAGTTTCTCCAGGGCGGAACGTCGGGCCAGCAGCGCGCCCACGCCCGTGGGGTGGCCGAACATCTTGTAGAAGGAGAGCGCCACATAGTCGGGCCGCACCGTGGCCAGGTCGAGACGGTTCGTGGGCACGAACGCGGCGGCGTCCAGCAGCACGTCCCAGCCGCGCTCCTGTGCCTCGGCGACCCACCCGAGCGGGTGCTGGACGCCCGAGAAGTTGGACTGGGCCGGGAAGGCGAAGAGGTTGTGTCCTCCTGGTCGGGCCTTAG
>CAJWMX010000040.1 GCA_913043805.1 uncultured Acidobacteriota bacterium
AAGCCCCCCGACGACTGCCAGGGCCAGATAGGTGACACTGCCGATGAAGAACATGGTGGGCATGATCAGCCCGGAGATGAATTGCGCGCCGAAACCGGCCGCGAACAGCCCCTGGTTTTCTTGCTCGAAGGCGGCGTTCACTTCCTGGCGTCGACCGAACACCATGATCAGATCGTGACCGGTGAAGGCCTCCTCGACTCGCGTGGTGAGCGCCCCGGTGCGCCGCCACTGCTCGACGAAGTAGCGTTGCGAGCGGCTCATGATGAACGCCGTCACCGCAAGGCTGAGGGGGATGCCAATGAGCGCGACCGCCGCCAGGCTGAGCGACAGCCACAGCATCATGGCGATGATGCCGAGCACGGTCAGCAGAGACGTCAGCGACTGGCTCATGGTCTGGGACAGACTCTGGGCTACGTTGTCGATGTCGTTGGTCACCCGGCTGAGGAGCTCGCCCCGCGGTTGCCGATCGAAGTAGGACAGCGGAAGTCGGTGGATCTTGGCTTCGACTTCGTTGCGGAGTCGGCGCACGGTCGCCTGCACGACGTCGTTCAGGAGGTAGCCCTGCAGCCAGCTGAGCAGGCCGGACGTCACATAGGCGCCGAGCGCGAGCAGCAGCACCGTGGCGACGGCTGAGAGGTCAACGCCCCGACCTGGGACGAGGTGCTCCATGGCCGCGACCATCTCGGCGGTCGCGCTGTCGTCGGCCCGAAGCAAGGCGACCGCCTCCTCTGGCGTGAGTCCCGCCTGAAACTGCCGGCCGAACACCCCGGCGAAGACGAGATCGGTCGCGCGGGCCAGGATGATGGGCGCCACCGCCGTCAGCGCCACGCTGGTCAAGGCGAGCGCGACCACCGCCACCAGTTTCGGTCGCTCCGGGCCGAGCTGTCGGAGCATCCGCCGGGCCGAGGGGATGAAGCTGATCGCCCGTTGGGCAATCATGGCCGACGGTCCCGGTCTGTCGGCCTTGATCCGTTCGGTCTGCTTCAAACGGCCCGAGTGTGCCGAGTCGCTCACGCCACCTCTCCCGCGGCGAACTGCGAACGCACGATCTCCTGGTAGGTGGCGCACCCGGCCTGCAACTCGTCGTGCGTGCCCTGTCCGACGATGCGACCGTCGTCGAGCACGACGATCCGGTCCGCGGTGACGATCGAGGAGACGCGCTGGGCGACCACCAGTACCGCGGCGTGCCGGGTCAGCGGTGCGAGGGCCTGACGGAGCTGCGCCTCGGTCGCCAGATCGAGCGCCGAGAACGCGTCGTCGAACAGATAGATCTCGGGCCGGCGGACCAGCGCCCTGGCAATGGCGATGCGCTGTCGTTGTCCTCCCGAGACGGTCGTTCCACCCTGGGTGATCTCCGTCTTGAGCCCATCTGGCATCGCGTCCACGAAGGCTCTGGCCTGCGCCGCCTCGAGTGCGGCCCAGAGCTCGTCATCGGTGGCTTCGGGGTTGCCGTGCCGGAGATTCGAGGCCACCGTGCCGGAGAACAGATAGCTACGCTGGGGGACCAGGCCGATCCGGCTCCAGAGCAGCTCCGGGGCAATCCGCCTCACGTCGGCGCCCCCCACCTCCACCTGTCCGCTGGTTACATCGAAGAGACGCGGAACGAGGGAAAGGAGTGTGGTCTTTCCTGCTCCCGTCGAACCGATGATGGCTACGGTCTGGCCCGCGGTGACTTCGAGGGTGATGTCGTCGAGCACCGGCCGGCTGGCGCCCGGGTAGCTGAACTCCACCTGGGAGAACCGCACGGACCCGGGCTCGGGCAGGGCGGTGATGGGGGTTGCCGGCGGGGCGACAGACGAGCTGGTGTCGAGCACCTCGGCGATGCGGTCGGCGGCCACCGCGGCACGAGGCGCCATCATGAGCATGAAGGTCGCCATCATGACCGCCACCAGGATCTGTAGCAGATAGGCCATGAAGGCGGTCAGCGAGCCCAGCTGCATCAGCTCGCCATCGACACGCCCCGCGCCAAACCAGAACGCCGCCACCATCGAGATGTTCAGCACGAGGATGATCACCGGGAACATGGCGGCCATCCAGCGCCCGACCCTGAGGGCGACCTCGGTCAGGGCGCGATTGGCCTCGTCGAAGCGGCCACGCTCGTGAGCTTCCCGCACGAAGGCGCGCACCACCCGTATGCCGGTGATCTGCTCTCTCAGCGTCTTGTTGACCTGGTCGATGCGCGGTTGCATCTGGCGAAAGCCGGGGATCATCTTCGTGATGATGAAGCCCAGGCCGCCCACCATGGCGGGGACGGTGACCAGCAGCAGCCAGGACAGGGTGGTGTCTTCCCGTACGGCCATGATCACGCCGCCGGTCAGCATGATCGGAGCGCTGGCCATCATGGTGCAGGCCATCAGCACGAGCATCTGCACCTGACCGACGTCGTTGGTGGAGCGGGTGATCAAGGTGGGCGCACCGAAGCGACCCATCTCGCGGCGCGAGAAGGTGCCGACATGCGTGAACACGGCGGTGCGGAGATCGCGCCCGAACCCCATCGCGGTCCGGGCTCCGAAGTAGACCGCGGTCGCCGTGCCCGTGATCTGCGCCAGGGCGACGACTAGCATCAGCATGCCCGTCCGGGTGATGTAGCCCGCATCGCCAGGGGTCACACCCTGATCGATGATGTCCGCGTTGAGCGCCGGGAGGAACAACGCCGCCCCGGTCGAGACGATCTGGAAGACGACCACGCCCGCCAGCAGCGGGTGGTACGGCCGGAGATAGGTCCGAAGCAATCGGACGAGGGTCACTTATTGCGGGAGACGGAAGACGAAGAGGTTGTTTCCGACGCCCGGACTCAGCTCCGGGGTCAGTCGAAGGAAGCCGGACGAACTCGACGCGCTGCCAGTGCTGACCGCGACATACTGCTGGCCATCGACGGCATAGGTGACCGGATACCCGGTGACGGGCGCGCCGAGATTGACCTCCCAGAGCACCTCGCCGGTCTCGTCGTTGAATGCCCGGAACCGCCCGTTGACGTCTCCGCCGAAGACCAGTCCGCCCCCCGTGGCCATGAGCGACATGGTCCCGGCGCGTTGCTCGTACAGCCACTCCGTCTCGCCGGTCTCGGCCGAGATGGCGCGAACCGTGCCCACCTGGTCGGTGCCCGGGGCCAGCTGGAACCGGGCGGCCAGACGATAGATGGCGAGGCCACCTTCCATCGTCGAGAGCACCCGCGCGCAGACGTTCCGCAGCGGGTAGTACATCGTGTTGGTCATCGGGCTGTAGGCGCCAGCTTCCCAGTCCTTGCCGCCCAGCCAGCCGGGACAGGAGAGCACCTCCTGACCAAGCGCGCTGAAGACGACCTCCGGGTTGATGCTGACGGCGCCGGTGGCTCCATCGATGTCGTTGATCAGGTTCTGACCGACGGTCGGCGTGGCCCACAGGAACTCGCCCGTCTCCCGGTCGAGGGTGTAGACCAACCCGGTCTTGCCTGGGATCCCGGTGATCACCTTGCGCGTTTCGCCCGGCTCGATCCGGGGGTTGATCCAGCTGACCTCCTCGGGGTTCGGCGAGACGGCGGTGTCGACCAGCAGCCGCTCGAACGGGTGGTCCATGTCCCAGTGGTCATTGACGTGCTGGTAGTACCACTCGATCTCGCCGGTGTCGCCATCGAGGGCCAGCGTCGAGTTGTGGTAGAGGTGGGTCAGCTCGGCGCCGCCCAGCATGAACTTGGGCGCGGGCGAGGTCACCGAGGTGCCGATGTAGACCAGATCCAACTCGGGGTCGTAGCTGGGCACCATCCACGAGCCGACGTGCACCCGTTCTTCGAACGGTACGTCGCCCCAGGTTTCGTCGCCAGGCTCTCCCGGCGCTGGGACCAGGCGTCTCCGCCAGACTTCTTCGCCCGTGGCCGCATCGTGGGCGACGATCACGCACGAGTTCGGCCCGCCGTTCGGGCGGCAGCTTCGGCCTGACACCGCCTTGCCGTTCGCGATGATTGGCCCGGAGGTGTGCCGAGCCGGCGTGGTCTCGTAGTCCAGGATCTCCGTCTCCCACACTACGTCGCCGCTCACGGCGTCGAGGGCGTAGATGTAGTCGTCGTTACCGGTGTCGATGATCACGTTCCCGTAGATCGCGACGTTTCGGTTCACCTCGGAGAGACCGCCGAGGACCTGTATCACGTCGTCCGGGAGCGGTCGTCGATACTCCCAGAGGAGATCGCCACTGGCGGCGTCGAACGCCTGCAGGTGGTCGTTGGGGTTGGGGAAGTAGAGTCGTCCGCCATAGACGAGCGGTGTGCCTTCCTGGCTGCCCGGCGCCAGCGGGCGCGTCCAGACGAGCTGGAGCTGATTGACCGACTCGCGGTCGACCTGATCGAGCGGGCTGTAGCCCCACCCGTTCAGCGTGCGGCGCCACATCAACCAGTCTTCCGGCGCCGGGTTCTGGAGCATCTCGTCGGTCACCGGGACGAACTGGCTCGACGGCTGTGCCTCGGAGGTCTGAGGCAGCAGCAGGGATATGGCAACGGGGATGGCGAGCAGAATTCTGGTCAGCTTCACGCGGGCTCCTCGTGACAACTGGGTCACTCGGGAAGAGAGAAAACGAAGAGATTGTTGCCGGCGCTCGGTCGGAGCTCCGGGGTCAGGCCCATGAAGCCTGATGCCGTCGCGGCGTTCCCGGTGCTGACCGCGACATACTGGCGCCCATCGACCGCGAAGGTGATCGGGAACCCGGTCACGGGTGAGCCGATGTTGATCTCCCAGAGGACGTCCCCGGTCCGCTGGTCGAACGCTCTGAACCGGCCGTTGACGTCGCCGCCAAACAACAGTCCGCCGCCGGTGGCGACCAGCGACATCGTGCCCGCTCGCTGTTCGTGCACCCACTGGGTGCGACCAGTCTCGGCCGAGATGGCCCGCACCGTGCCGAGTTGCTCGGTGCCCGGGGCCAGCTGGAACCGGGCCGCCAGACGATAGATGGCCAGACCGCCGTCCATGGTCGACAGCACCCGGGCACAGGTGTTTCGCAGCGGATAGAACATCGTGTTGGTCAGCGGGCTGTAGGCGCCAGCCTCCCAGTCCTTGCCGCCAATCCAGGAGGGGCAGGAGAGCACTTCCTGGCCCAGCGCCGTGAACACCGCTTCGGCATTCTCCGTCACCGCCCCGGTCGCGCCGTCGATGTTGCTGATGACGTTCTGCGCCACGGTCGGGGTCGCCCACAGAAACTCACCGGTTTCTCGATCGAGCGTGTAGACCAGGCCGGTTTTGCCGGGGATGCCGGTGAGGACTTTCCGTTCCTCCCCGGGCCGGATCCGCGGATTGATCCACTCCACGGCCGAGGGATCTGGCGCGACGGCGGTGTCGACCAGCAGCCGCTCGAACGGATGGTCCAGATCCCAGTGATCATTGAGGTGCTGGTAATACCACCGGATCTCGCCGGTGTCGGCGTCCAGGGCGAGGGTCGAGTTGTGATAGAGGTGCTTGTTCTCGATACCGCCCAGCATGAACTTCGGCGCCGGCGACGTGACCGACGTCCCGATGTAGATCAGGTTCAGCTCGGGGTCGTAGCTCGGCACCATCCAGGCGCCGACGTGTTTGCGGTCCTCGAACGGCACATCGCCCCAGCTTTCATCGCCCGGCTCGCCGGGGGCCGGAACGGTGCGACGCCGCCAGAGCTCTGCGCCGGTCAATGCGTCATGCGCGGTGATGACGCAGGCGTCCGGACCGCCCTTCGCGGTGCAACTCCGGCCCGAGATCACCCTCCCGTCGGCCACGATCGGGCCCGAGCCCTGGATGGCCGGGTGGGTGGTGTAGTCGAGCACCTCGGTGTCCCACACCACGTCGCCGGTCGCCACGTCGAGCGCGAACAGATGGTCGTCCACGCTCGTGTCGATGATCAGGTTCTGGTAGATGGCGATGTTCCGGTTGTTCTCGGACAGATACCCCGCGATGGCCGAGTAGACATCATCCGGGTTGTCCCGCCGGTGTTCCCAGATGAGGTCGCCGGTCTCGGCGTCGAGGGCCTGGATGAGGTCCCTCGGGTTCGGCATGTACAGGACGCCGTCGTAGGCCAACGGTGTGCCCGTCTGGCTGCCCTCGCCGAGCGCACGAGTCCACACCATCCGGAGCCGGGAGACATTGTCGGTGTTGATCTGATCGAGCGGGCTGTAACCCCAGCCGTCCAGCGTCCGGCGCCACATCAGCCAGTCGGCCGGCGCCGGATCTTGTAGCATCGCGTCGGTCACCGGGACATAGTCGTCCTGGGCCGCGGCGGGGCCGGCGGCAACGGCGACGAGGAGGAGCAGCGCTGCGGACCGTCGCACCCTACTGATCTTTCGCCGCCTGCATCTCGTCGAGGCGCGCGCCGTGCAGCATGTGTTCCGCCGCGTAATTCCCTTCGTGGCACGCGTTCTCGAAGATCGGCAGCGGGTTGGGCCGCAGCGTCTGCACCGCGGTCCACGGGGCCGTCCAGATGGTCTCGTCGGTCAGGGTGTACTCGTACTCGATGTTGTCGCCAACTCGGGTAAACCGCTCCACCAGATGCGATTCGGGGCTGCCCTGGACGAGTTGCAGCCACCAGCTGAAGTTGGTCGTTTCCACCACGAGCGTGTCGCCCTCCCAGTGTCCGCGTGAGTCGCCGAAGGCTTGCTTGAGCGACCCGTGTGGGCGGTCGGTGATCGGGATGATCCGGGTGGCATTAATCATCTCGGCCACCATTACCACGTGGTCCTCGGTCTGGAAAACCTGGACATTGTTGTTGTAAGGCAGCGGATAGATCGGTAGCCCCGCGTTGCCGAGACATCGATCGAAATAGCTCAGATCCTCCGGGCCCTCGAGCGGTGCGGCGCCGAAGGAGCCGCCGACGCCGTAGCGGGTCATACCCTGCTCGGTGCGGGGCGGCCGGCGTCCGTTGGGCGGATCGACGATGAGCGACGTTCGCCGGTTCTCCACCACCTGGGTGCCGTAGTCCATCCAGAAGCGGTTGTAGGCGCCGATCGACCCGCCCGCCTCGGTTCGCTGCGCCGGCGCCAGGTCCGCCGCCTCGTTCTGCTCGACGGCGCCCTGTTCCAGTGATCGCGCCTCTTCCTCGGTGAGGAACTCACGGTTGCCGTATTCCTCAGGGCGCTCGAGCGGCGTCAGCGATCTGAAATCCCACACGCCGTTGAGGTCCGGTTTCCCGAAGCCGGTCCGGGTGATCTCGCCCGACTGGGCGAGCGTGGAAGCGGGTACAAGCAGGCTGACGGCGATCGCCGTGCCAATCAACTGTCGCATCTGGTCCTCACACTCAAAATGAAAACGGCCGGGGACCCAGGGCCCCTGGCCGCCGATGTTACCCGATACCGCCGTCGGTGAACTAGAACGACGTCTGGACCCCGAAGGAGAGCACCCGGTCGGCGTTCAGCGTGATCGGCCGGAAGAACTCGTCGTTGATCACGGTGCCACCGTCAAAGAACCGGTTCCGGTCCAGGACGTTCAGGTTGTTGAACAGATTGCTTACGTCCATGTAGACCCGGGTCCGGATGTTGCCGGTGGTGACGATCTTCTGGAACCGGATGTTGGTCCGGGTGATGTAGTCGCCCTCATACAGCGTGCCCGGCTCGATGAGCGGGATGCTGATGAGTCCGTCGCCGCCGGCGTCGTTCAGCGGTCGACCGATGTCGGCGGCGCTGACCGATTACTCGCCCAGGATCTGGTTCCCGGCGAACACCTGGAAGAGTCCTGAGATCATGGTGTCGAACGGCAGCGGGACCCGACCCGAGAACTTGAAGTCGCTCCAGAACTTGCCGGTGTTTTCGCAGAACCGGAGACCGTTCGGGTTTTCCGGGCGGGAGGACGTGCAGAAGTCGTTGTGGTTGCGCCCGATCGTCCAGCTCGCCTGGGCGAAGCCGTCCCGCCAGAGTCGCCCGTCGGCGATTAGCTCGAACCCGTTCCACGTTCGACTGTCATCCGGCGCCTGGCGGGTGATGATCTCACCCGTGTTCAGCACGAAGCCCGGGTCGGCGAACTCGTAGATGGTCAGCGTGTCCCCGCTGTTGGTTAGGCGCGAGTCGGTCGGCGACTGAAACTGCACGGCGGCGAAGTCCGACGGTGACGCGCCTGATACACTCTCTGACGCACACCAATGGCAGAGGGTCCTGAGCGTCACGCAGTAGCAGCCGATTTGGTTGATTCAGGTGGGGAATCTCACAGCATCGAACCGGCCTCCCGTCGGCGTTTGAGCGCCCAAGAGCGACGCGATCAGATCATCGAGGCGGCCATTCGACTGTTCGGAGCGCACGGCTACAACGGCACGACGACCCGCGCCTTGGCCGAGCAGGCCGGCGTCAGCGAAGCCACCGTCTTCAAGCACTTTCCGACCAAGGACGCCCTGCACCTAGCTGCGTTCACCCGTCGGGCGAACCAGGGGGCCGACGATCTGCTCGAGGAACTGGAACGGTTGGCCGCCGAGCGCAAGGACATGGCGGTGCTGCAGACCGTCGTTGGAGGGATCCTGCAGGGGCTCGAGCAGGATCGGGACATGCAGCGGATGCTGCTCTTTGCCTGGCTTGAACAGACGACCGAAGAGAATGAGCGAATGTCGGCGCAGTTGATGGAGTATCCGCTGTTTCCGTTCCTGAACCGATGGGTCGCCGACCGTCAGGCGGAAGGGGTGTTCGTCGACGACGCGCGTGAGCTAATCGTCGCGGCGGTGACCGCGCTCCCCGTGGACTACGCTACGCGGCACAAGCTCTACGGTCTGGAGGCCAACCGGCCCGACGACGAGGTCGCCGCCACGTTCGCCGCGTTCCTGCTACGCGGTCTCCGCCGGCCGTCGTAGCCCCTAGGCGATGATGTCGTCGACAACGACACCTGCCACGTCGGTCAGCCGGAAGTCCCGTCCCTGACTCTGATAGGTCAGCTGCTCGTGGTCGAGCCCGAGCAGGTGCAGCAACGTCGCGTGCAGGTCGTGGATGTGCACCTTGTCTTCGACGGCGTAGTAGCCGTAGTCGTCGGTGAGACCGTGGCTGTGTCCTGGTTTCACGCCGCCGCCGGCCATGAACATGGTGTAGCCGTGTGGGTTGTGGTCGCGTCCGTTTCGCGCGCCGGCCTCGGCGCCAGGCGTGCGCCCGAACTCGCCGCCCCAGAGCACCAGCGTCTCGTCCAGCAGTCCGCGTGACTTCAGGTCGGCGATCAGGCCGGCTACCGGCCTGTCGATCTCGGCGCAGCTTTGCGGCAGTCCGGTGATCAGACCCGAGTGGTGGTCCCACTTGGTGTCCGGACCATGGGTCGCTTGCACGAAGCGCACACCGGACTCCGAGAACCGTCGGGCCAGCAGGCACCGGAGGCCGAAGTCGGACGTAACCGGGTCGTCCAGACCATAGAGCTTGCGGGTCGCCTCGGACTCGCCGTCGATGCTCATCAGTTCCGGCGCTTCGGTCTGCATCCTGAACGCCAGCTCGTAGGACTCGATGCGTCCCTCCAACGCCAGGTCCGGTCCGGTCGATTCGAGCTGCCGGCGTTGCCAGCGCTGGAGCAGGTCGAGTTCGGCGCGCTGCACGTTGGTGGTGACCGCCTGATTCTCGAGGAAATCGATGGTCGCGTCCTCGGTCGACATCCTGGCCGTGCCGATCGCCGTGCCGTTGTAGGCCGCTGGCAAGAACGCGGCCGAGTAGTTCTGGACGCCGCCGTGTTGATACGACGGGCAGATGGTGATGAAGCCGGGAAGGTCGTCGTTCTCGGTCCCCAGCCCGTAGGCGATCCATGAGCCCATGGACGGCCTGACGAACCGGTCGCTGCCGGTGTTCATGGCCAGGATAGCGCCGCCGTGCGCGGCGTTGGTGCCATACATCGATCGGATGAAACAGAGCTCGTCGGCGACGCCGGCCAGGTTCGGCATCAGCTCGCTGATCCAGTGGCCCGACTGTCCGTGCTGCTTGAAGTCCCACGGGCTCTTGAACAGGTTGCCCGTTTCGTTGAACTGCACGTCCGGTTTGGCGAACGGCAGCGGCTTGTTGTCGTCCCGAATGAGCAGCGGCTTGTATTCGAACAGGTCGTGCTGGGAGGGGCCGCCGTGCATGTGCAGGAAGATGATCCGCTTCGCCTTGGGCGCGAAGTGCGGCGTCTTCACCGCCAGCGGGTTTGCCTGGGCCGCCAGGAGGTCCTCCTGCAGGAGAGAAGACAGCGCGAGCCCGCCGAATCCACAGCCACAGGCCCTCAGCATGTCTCGCCGCGACACCGGCGGGGTTTGATAGTGGGGATACTTCATAGCGGTACTCAGTCGATGTAGATGAACTCGCTGGCGCCCAAGAGCACGTGGCAGAGGCGCGTCCAGGCGAACGCTTCTTCCTCGCCGGTCGGCGCGGCCTTACGCATCTCGGCGAGGAAGGCCAGGCTGTCGGCGATCTCGTCGTCGGACGCCTCTCGTCCGTAGGCGTGCACGAATGCGCTGGTAATGCGCGCTTCCGGGGTTGTCCCGACGTCGCCAAGGAGACGTTCCGCGAAGCGACCCGCCTGCGTCTCGACGAACGCGCTGTTCATCATCAGCAGCGCTTGCGACGGCACCACCGTCGCGGGGCGCGCGCCTACCGAGTCGCTCGCGTTCCCGAAGTCGAAGCCGGCGAAGATGTCATAGATGGCGTTTCGCACCACCGGCATGTAGACCGACCGCCGCGGCGCGGCGTAGAAGTCGAACCGCCCGAAGGTGTTGCCTTCACTGAAGACGTAGCCGCGCGGGTTGTACTCTTCTACCCGGCCGCCCATGGTCAGGTCCAGCGTGCCCGCCAGTTGCAGCAGGCTGTCTCTGATCGGCTCCACTTCGAGCCGGCGTCGGTTCATCCGCCAGTGCAGCCGGTTGCCCTCGTCGACAGCGGCTTGTGATTCTCCGTAGTCGGTGCCGAGCTGATAGGTGCTCGACAGCAGGATCTCCCGGTGGAGCGCCTTGACAGACCAGCCCTGCTCGATGAACCGGCGGGCGAGCCAGTCGAGCAGTTCCGGGTGGGTGGGCGTCGAGCCGGTCGCGCCGAAGTTGCTGGGGGTGTCGACGAGCCCCCGGCCAAAGTGCCAGTGCCACAGCCGATTGACCATGACCCGAGCGGTGAGCGGGTGCTCCGGATGGGTGATCCACTGCGCCAGCTGCAGTCGACCGCTTTCGTCGGCCGGAATCGGTGGCGGCGGAACGAGATGGTCGGTGACCCGCAGGAACCCGCGCGGCTGCGGCGTGTCGGACAGGTTCAGATGGCTGCCTCGAATGTGGACCGGCAGGTCGACGATCTCATCGTCCTGGACCGACATCGCGTAGGGCGGTCTGGGCGGCGACGCCGCTTCGCGCTCTTCGACCACCGCGCGGAGCTCGGCCAGTTCCTCCAGCACGTCCTCGGGGTAGAGGCGCTCCTCTTCGGTCTGTGGCAGGCAGAGGATGCAGAGTCGACCGTCGTAGACCAGCCGTCGAAGCTCTTCCTGCTCCCGTGGAAGCCGGAAGTCGCGAGGTGACAACTCCTCTTCGTCTCTTAGCCCCAGTCGCTGGAGGTGCTCGCTCCACGCGATGTCGATCACGCCGAAGAGGCTGGTGTAACGCCAGGCGACCTCTTCGAGACTGCGGGGCGCCGGCCCGCGTACCAGGCTACGGGTGAGGGGAGCGATCAGTACCTTCTCTGAGGCGATCAGCGCCCGGAGGTCTTCCGTGACTTGTCCATAGGTCGCCGGGTCGGCGGCGGCATAGGTGTCCCAGATCTCGAAGACCACGCTCGGGTTCGCTCCGTCGCATTGTACTGGG
>CAJWMX010000041.1 GCA_913043805.1 uncultured Acidobacteriota bacterium
CCTCGTCGATGGCGAGTTGATCATCAACCCCACCTACGAACAGCGCCGGCAAGGCAGTCTCGACCTCACCGTCGCAGGCAGCAAGGACGCCCTGGTCATGGTCGAAGCTGGGGCCAAGGAAGTGTCCGAAGAGGAGATGGTCAAGGCCCTCGATGCCGGACACGCCGCGATTCGAGACATCATCGGCGCGATCGACACGCTGGCCGCCCGCGCCGGCAAGGCGAAACTCGACATCTCCGCCCCCAAGCCGGACGCCGAGGTGGCGGCCGAGGTCGAGGCCACACTGCTCGGCCCGCTGGCCGACGCGATGCGCATCAAGGACAAGCTGGAGAGCTACGCGGCGGTGGACAAGGTCCTCGACGACCATCTGGCCACCATCCCCGAGGACGAGGCGGCCAGGCGGGCCGACACCAAGAGCGTCTTCAAGGGGCTCAAGGAAAAGGTGCTGCGCGACGAGATCCTCGAACGGGGACAGCGCCTGGACGGCCGCGCCTTCGATGAGATTCGGGACATCACCTGCGACGTCGGCCTGCTGCCGCGAGCACATGGCTCGGCGGTGTTCACCCGGGGTGAGACGCAGTCTCTCGTGACCGCCACCCTCGGCACCGCGGACGACCAGCAGAAGATCGAGATGGTCGACGGCGAGATCTACCGCCGGTTCATGCTGCACTACAACTTCCCGCCGTTCTCGGTGGGCGAGGTCAAGTTCCTGCGCGGACCGGGTCGACGGGAAATCGGACACGGCAACCTGGCCGAGCGCAGCCTGCTGCCGGTCGTTCCCGGCGAAGAGACATTCCCCTACACCGTACGGGTCGTCTCCGACATCCTCGAGTCGAACGGCTCGTCATCGATGGCGTCAGTGTGCGGTGGCACGCTCGCCATGATGGACGCCGGGGTCCCGCTGAAGTCGCCGGTCGCCGGGGTCGCGATGGGCCTCATCCTCGACGAGGACACCGGCCGGCACGCGGTGCTGAGCGACATCGCCGGTGCCGAGGACCACTACGGCGACATGGACTTCAAGGTAGCCGGAACCGCCGACGGCATCACCGCCCTGCAGATGGACATCAAGGTGGGCGGCATCACGGGCGAGATCATGCGGCAGGCACTGGCCCAGGCCAAAGCGGGTCGCCTGCACATCCTCGAGCGGATGGCGGCCACGCTGCAGGATCCGCGCGACAACATCTCGACCCACGCGCCGCGGATCGTAACCATACAGATCCCGGTAGACAAGATCCGCGACGTCATCGGGCCCGGTGGCAAGACCATCCGCAGCATCATCGAGCGCACCGGCGTCAAGATCGACGTCGAAGACGACGGTCGCGTGAACGTCGCGTCGAGCGACGATGCGTCGGCGCAAAAGGCCATCTCGATCATCGAAGAGCTGACAGCCACGCCGGAGCTGAACAAGAGTTACCTCGGCACGGTGCAGCGCATCACCGATTTCGGCGCGTTCGTCGAGGTCCTCCCCGGCGTGGACGGACTCCTCCACGTCTCCGAGATCGCTCACTACCGCGTAAAAGAGGTGCGGGACGAGCTCGAGGAAGGGGATCAGCTGCTCGTGAAGGTGATCAACGTCGACCCGTCTGGCAAGATCCGCCTGAGCCGGAAGGCGCTGCTGGACAAGCCGGAGGCCGCTGGGCAGCCCGCGAAGTCGTAGGTTAGCCGGCTCTCGACGGAGTCGACAACTGAGCCAGCCGGCGCTCGAGCGGCGGATGGCTGTGCCAGAACAGTTCCACCATCAGGGACGGCCGCGCCTCGGCCAGGTGTTGTTCGCCAAGCCGGCGCAGACTCGAGGCCAGCGCGGCCGGCTCGCTGCAGTAGCGCAACGCGAATCGATCGGCCCGTCGCTCGTGATGACGCGACAGCGCGTGTCCGAGCGGCGCGGCCATCACCGTGGTCGCGCCAGCCGCCAGTCCGAGTAACGGCAGCGACGCCAGATCGGTCGTCCCGGTCACCCCCATCCACGGCCCCATCGTCGTCGCCGCACGCTCCGCCACCCAGAGCGAGACCAACGCCACCCCGAGTTCGTAGAGCGCCGTCTGCCACAGATCGCGGTGAACATGATGGCCGAGCTCATGGGCCGTCACCGCCTCGATCTCCGCGTCCGAATAATCGGTGAGAAACGTCTCCGAGAGCAGGATCCGCCGGCTCGCGCCGAGTCCGACCAGCGAGGCATAGGCGCGACGGCCCGAGGACCCCGCCAACAACTCGGCCACCGGAATCGGGGGAACCCCGATCCTGGCCGCCAGCGCCGCGAGTCGGCGCTGCAAGGTCGGACGTGTGAGCGGACGGATCGTGGAGACCCGGGGCAGAATCCAGCCAGGCGCCAGCGTGGTAACCGCCAGGGTCGTCACGGAGAGCAGCCCCCCGCAGGCGATCCACCACCCCGCAGGCCACCAGAACCGCGCCGTGAAGACGATGGTCGCGGCAAGGGCCACCAGCGCCACGTTCAAGATCGACGTGGTGAGCGTGGTCGTCAGCCAGCTGAGCGCGCGTGGCTCGGACAGCCGGTATCGTCGCTCCAGCACGACGCTCTGATAGAAACGAAACGGAAGGAGCCACGCCTCGAGACCAAGCCAGACGAGCCCAGCGTAGCAGGCTGGCGCGTACCAGCGCGCTCCACTCGGACCGCCAAGCCAGAGGTGAAGTGCGTCTCCCAGGGCGGCGGCGCCGCCAACGATGAGGAACCCGAGCAGGAGCGTCACCCCGCCAATGGCCGCGGCGGATCGCGCCCGACGACGCTGTCGGTGATATCTAGTGGCCTTTCCTTCGTTCACGGCCGGTCGGCAACTGGTCGTCCCTGGCTCACGCCTGTCAGAGCTGCACCGAGATCAGTTTCGAGACGCCAGGCTCCTCCATGGTCACGCCATACATGCGGTCGGCGATCTCCATCGTCTTCCGGTTGTGGGTCACGAGGATGAACTGGGTATCAGTCTGCATGCCGCGCAGCATCTGGACGAACCGCCCGATGTTGGCCTCATCGAGCGGGGCGTCGATCTCGTCGAGCAGACAGAACGGGCTCGGCTTGTATTTGAAGATGGCGAACATGAGCGCCATCGCCGAGAGCGCCTTCTCGCCGCCCGAAAGCAGCTGGATGCTCTGGAGACGCTTTCCCGGGGGCTGCGCGATGATGTCGATACCGCTCTCGAGCAGATCGCTCTCGTCCAGCAGCACGAGCCCGGCTCGGCCGCCACCGAACAACGTCGAAAAAGTCTCCTGGTAGTGGAGATTGATGGCATCGAACGCCTCGCGGAAACGCTCTCGTGTCGTGCGGTTGATCCGCGCAATGGCGTCGCCCGTGGCCTTGATCGACTCGACCAGATCGGTTCGCTGGGTCGTGAGGAACTCGTAGCGTTCATCGAGGTCATCGAACTCTTCGATGGCCATCATATTCACTGGCCCCATCCGGTCGATCTTGTCTCTCAGCGCGGCGATGGTCTCCTCTACGCTCATCGGCCCCGACGGGGCCGGAGCGGCCTCGGCGACCGGCTCGCCTTCATCGGCCGGAGTGTCGCCGGCATCCTCGTCCTCCTCGTCGTCCTCACCACGAGGGGCGGCAGGCTCGATGGCCATCGTGACGGCGTCGGCACTGACGAGGCCCTCGGCCTCCAGCTCGGTCATCCGGGTGGCAACCTCGGCCAGACTCATCTGTAGCGTGTCATGGCAGCTTTCTTCGAGGTGCCCCAGATCGCTTTCGGCGGTCGCACGAGCCACATCGAGCTCGGCGACGTGCGAACGCATCTCCTCCTGATGCGTCCTGGCCTCGCGTACCTCGCCTTCGCGGCTCTCGAGACCGGCCCGCAGCGTGAGCACTTGTTCGTCGGCCGTCTGCACCGCAACTCGCAGGTCGGTCAGCCCCGTGATGTCGGCATCGAGCTGCTGCTTCGATCCCGCCACGGTGTCGATCAGGGAGGTGCGCTCGGTCCCCGCGCGGGCATGATCCGCGGCTCGGCGTTCGAGACGGCCCTCGAGCTCCTGGCTGGCCAGCTCGAGCCGCAGCGCCGTCGCTTCGAGGGCCGACGCCCGCTCGACGAGCGCGGCATGCGCCGCCTTGGTCTCGGCCACTTCTGTCCCGAGCGTGTCGATGGATTCGCGGGCGTCCAGCACACGGTGCTGCGCCTCGGTCAACTTCTCATCGGCGGCGCGCTGTTCCGCCTCGAGGCGGGAGATGGAGGTCTCGGCATCCGTGCGGCGGGTGTCGAGCGCCGCCAGTTCCTCATCTGTGGTTCGGCGCTCGTTGTCGATCACCTCTCGCTTGCGGTCGAGACGCTCCGCCTCTTCGTCATGCGCGGCTCGCCGCATCTCGTGACCGAGCAGCGTCTTCTCCTGCTGATAGCGTTCCTGCTGCAGCTGCTCCAGCCCCTCCTCGGTCTGGCCGATCGTGAACCCCAGCTGCGTGATCTCGGCACTGAGCGCGTCGACCTGCTGCCGCTCGGTCTCGATGCGCTCCTCCAGCTCTCGAAGCTCCCGCTTAGTCGCGAGGATTCCCAGGCCGTCCTCGCTTGCCCCTCCGCTGACGAGGGTCCGCCCCCGGAAGACGTCTCCCTCGGGGCTGGCAACTGGAGCCGTCGTCATCCCCGCCGCCTGCGCCGCTCCCTCGAACGACTCGGCCAGCCAATGTCCAGCCAGAGCCGATCGGATCGCGTCCGCATCAGGCCCGCTGACCCGGACGACGTCCGACACCGGGCGCAACCCCGGCACGGGGGGCACCGCGGTCGCGGCCCCGAGAGGGGCATCGGCCACCAGAAACCCGACGCGCCCCGCGCCATGACGACGGGCGGCCTCGAGACCGGCCTGTGCGTCAGCCCGCGACGCGACAACCACATGCTGCAGCAGGTCGCCTAGGCACGCCTCGACCGCGCGCTCCCGACCCGGATCCACCTCGAGATGGTCGGCGACCGCTCCCAGGTGGCGCACTCCCGCCTCGCCATCCGCCAACAGCGAACGAGCCGCGTCCGAGTACCCGGCGCGGCTCTTCTCGAGATCGCGGAGCGAGGTCAGCCGTCCATCGAGCGCGGCCAACTGCTGCTCGCGTTCTCGTAGCGCCCCGGCCCGTGTCTCGCGCGCCTCGCGAAGCGACGCCAGCTCGGCATCCCGCGCCGAAATGGCCGACACGAGCCGCTCCAGCTCGCTCTGAGTGGTCCGCTCCTCTGCCAGCGCCTGCTGCCGCGCCTGCTCGAGAGACTCGGTCTCGATTGCGAGATCTCGGGACTCAGTGTCGAGCTTGGCCACGACCTCGCCCAGCCTCGTTTGCCCGGCGGTGGCGTGTTCGACGGCATGTCTCAACGCGGTCACGGCGTTGATGACCGCGAACACCTCGTTGCGGGTGGCCTCGACGTCGCCCTCGAGCCCCTCGAGCGCCTGCTGCGCCTCGACGAGTGACTCCTCTTTCTGGCGAAGGGTCGTACCGACCTCGTCACGCTCGGAGCCGCAGCGCTCCGCGTCGGCCGCATGCGCATCGAGCTCGCGGCGCGCCGGCTCCCGCCGCGAACGTAGGTCCTCGAGCTCCTGCCCCAGTTCGGTGAGCGTCACCGCCAGCGTTTCGATCTGCTGGCTGTCGTAGGTGATCTGCTGCTGTCGCCGCTCAACCTCGAGCTCACGCGCATGGGCCGCGTCGCGAGCCGAGGTGGCACCGGTTTCCGCCTCGACCAGCTCGATCTGACAGCGCTCCCGCTCTCCTTCGACCCACGCCAGCTCCGCGGCGGCCGCCTCGTCGCGTTCGCGCGCGGCCGCCAGCCGGCGGAGCGCCACTTCGATCGCCTCGGCCAGCGCACGCTGGCGCCGCGAGAACCCGACCGTCTCCCACCGACGCAGCTCTTCACGGAGGCGCCGATACCGACGTGCCTTGGCGGCCTGGCGTTTCAGTGACCGACGCTGTTTCTCGACCTCGTAGATGATGTCGTCGACTCGGGTCAGGTTCTGCTCGGCTGCCTCCAGCTTGAGCTCGGCGGCGCGGCGGCGGCTCTTGTACTTGGTCACGCCCGCCGCCTCTTCGAGCAGCTGGCGCCGCTCGGTCGGGCGAGCCCCCAGGATCTGGCCAATCTTGCCCTGCTCGATCACCGCGTAGGCCTTGACCCCGACGCCGGAGTCCATCAGCAGGTCCTGGACGTCGCGCAACCGGCAGACCTTGCCGTCGATCAGATACTCGCTCTCGCCTGATCGGTAGAGCCGGCGACCAACCTCGACATCCCTGGTAATGAGCGGGAGCAGGTCGTCGACGTCCTCGCCGTCGGTCGCCGCCTCCCCGGCGGCGGCCTCCTCGTCGGCGGGCGGGTCGGCGCTACCGACCGTGCCGGGAGCGGCGTTGACCTTGGCCAGAAACAGCTTCACCTCGGCGGTGCCGGTGGGCTTGCGGGCATCGCTCCCGCTGAAGATCACGTCCTCCATCCGCTCGCCGCGGAGGCTCTTGGCGCTCTGCTCGCCCAACACCCAGGTGATGGCGTCGATCACGTTGCTCTTGCCACACCCGTTGGGGCCCACGATGGCGGTCACGCCGTCATCGAACGCCAGATTGGCTCGCTCGGGGAAGCTCTTGAAACCGGAGATCTCGAGGTTCTGCAGACGCATCGGACAGGCTCACTCCCCGCTACCGGGCCGGCTAGGCGGCGCCGGCGTACACGACAACAGCCGCTCGAAACCGGGGTGCGGACACCCCGTGTGAGCGGCTGGGATCGCTCCGAAACGGGTAGACGACGACGGGACGAGTAGACAGGGTCGACGGCCGACAGGCCGCCTCAAAGAAAGCGGCCCGCTCAGACCCATCGACGGAGACGCATCGGCGAAAAGCGAATCAACGTAGAGTGGGACGCGCCCGCCTGGGCGCGTCGAGGACCGGCACGGAGTGTACCAGGGCCGCGCGTAGCGGACAACCCGTTACCGCGACGCCACCACAGCGCCGCCCCGCGACACCTCGAGCAGACGCTCCGCCTCGTCGAACTGGGTGAGGGCGAACTGCGCCTGGGGGTCGCTGAAGGTCAGGTTGCGGCGAGCCTCTTCGACACCGAAGAGCGCCAGATCGATCTCGAAGTGGAGCTTGGCCTTGATGAAGTCGAGATTCTCGGCAAACGCCTCGTCCTCGACCGTCAACCCTCGGGTCTCGAGCTGCGTCCGGAACTCGGCCAGCATCTCGTCATCGATCTCGAACCCAGGCGAGACATAGCGTCGGTCGCGCCCGACTGCCTGGATCCGATTGTCGCCAACGGCCAGGAACCGCTCGGCGTAGAACGCGAACTCCTGCCGCGCCGCGAGCAGTCTACCAAAGTCGGACGGATCGAAGCCGTCAATCGGACCAGCCATAAAGTGATCCGGCTCGACCCCGCCACCGCCGTACACCTCGCGGCCGCTGTCGGTGAAACGACGCTCACTCATATCCCGCGGCGCCGGTTCCTGGTCCCGAAGGGAGTAGGTCAGATACTCGTCGAAGGCATCATCCCAGGGCCGCTGAATCATGCGGCCGCTCGGGGTGTAGTAGCGCGCGGTCGTCAACGCCAGGCCAGCCTCCTGGCTGACCCGGTAGATCGACTGGACCAGCGCCTTGCCGAATGTGGTCTCGCCCACCACGAGGCCACGGTCGTGATCCTGGATCGCGCCCGACACGATCTCCGAGGCGCTTGCGCTGTTGCGATTGACGAGGACCACCAGCGGAATGTCCATGTGGTCGCCATCGTCACGCGCGTGGTAGTCCTGGTCCGAGTTCTGGATACGGCCCCGGGTATAGACGATCAGGTCGCCTCGAGGCAAGAACTCGTTCGATACCCGGATCGCCTGGTCGAGCGGTCCACCGGGATTGTCCCGGAGGTCCAACAGCAACCGCTCCATGCCCAGTTCGTCGAGCTTGGCCAGTGCCTCGCGCAGTTCGGCCGAACTGGTTTCGGAGAAGTCGCCCAGACGCACGTAGCCGATCGACTCGTCGACCATGAACGCACCTTCGACGGTCGGGATATGAATCTCGTCGCGTTCGACTTCCAGGTCGATCAGTTCGTCGTAGCCTCGGCGGCGGATCGACACCATGACAGTGCTGCCCTTCGGTCCACGGAGCTGATTGACCGCCTCCTGGCTGGTGATTCCGGTTGCGTCCTCGCCCGAGATCCGGGCGATGACGTCGCCTCGACGGATGCCCTGGCGATAGGCGGGCGATCCCTCGAAGAGGTTCATGACCGTGATCCCGCCGTCAATGACATTGATCGAGATGCCGAGGCCGTAATAGCGACCTTCCTGCCGCTCTCTGAGCTGGGCGTAGGAGCGAGGGTCCATGAAACTCGAGTGCGGATCGAGCGTCTGCAGCATGCCGCCAATAGCGCGGTAGACGAGTTGCTCGGAATCCGCCTCGCCGACATACGTGGTCTCGATCGCGGCCAGCGCGGTCGTAAACGTGTCGTACTGGTCGTCGAGGCTGTCCTGACCAGCCAGCACCCGGCCGCCGAACAACCCGCCGGCCACCGCCGCCAGCACCACCACCGCGACCGACATCGTCAGAGCGCTCGACCCACGCATCCCATTCATAAATATGATGCTAACAGATATGGCGGGACGGCCAGGGACAAAGATTGACCGATACTTCCCGAGTATCCGAACGCCCTTCCATTCAATTGCCTAAAGTATTTGTATTCAAATACTTACGTCATTCTTCATCGATCCGATTGCTTGACCATTCCGGCGGGTCGTTCCTATAATATGAGGACCGGGATGTGAGCGGTGTCCGAAGCGGGTTCGACACCGTGACAGCCACCGGGACGGACTAGGCCGCCCCGGCGTGGCGTCACCTCGAGACGCGGACGACACACAGAAAGGGAGTCGCGATCATGTTTGGTTCGATCGGGATGTCGGAGTTGCTCATCATCTTCGTGATCGCCTTGATCGTCTTCGGACCTCGGAAGCTCCCTGAGCTTGGCCGGTCCCTGGGCAAGAGCCTCGGTGAGTTCAAACGGGCGTCGAACGACCTCCGGAACACCCTCGAGGAAGAGATCAACGTCGAAGAGCAGACGCGCAAGCCCGACGAGTCGACTGCGCCAAAGCCGGCCGCGAGCATGCCTCCGGAAGACCCCGACCGCGAGGACGTGCAGCATCTAGGAAACCAGGCCGGTCACGAGTCCGCCGAGGCGGATCAGGCTCCGGCCTCGGCCAGCGCCGACTCGAAGCCTGATCAGGCATCCACGACCGCCGTCTGACGGCACCGCGCTCGCCGCTACCACACTCCATGTCCGCACTCGCTGCGACCGGCTCCCCCGATCCGGACCAGGAGCCGTTCGACGACACCTCGGAGGACGATCTCGACGGCGCCGGCGGTCGGATGTCCTTTCTGGATCATCTCGACGAGCTGCGTCGACGTCTGATCACCGCGGTCACCGCCATCTTCGTCGGGTTCCTGATCGCATTTGCGTTCATCAACCCGATCTTCGAGTTCATCATGCGGCCGCTGCAGGAGATCCTGCCAGAGGGCGGCGAGTTGGTGTACACGGAGCCGACCGAGGCGTTCTTTCTCTACATCAAAATCGCGGCGCTGGTCGGCCTGATCCTCGCCATCCCGGTCGTGCTGCTTCAGCTCTGGCGTTTCGTCGCCCCCGGCCTCTACGCGCACGAAAAGAAATTCGCCATTCCGTTCGTCGCGCTGGCCAGTGGGTTCTTCGTCGGCGGCTGCCTGTTCTCCCACTACCTTCTGTTCCCGGTCGCCTGGCAGTTCCTCGGGGGTTTCTCCACCGACTACATGACGTTCATGCCCCGCATCCAGCCAGCCTTCTCGCTCTACGTGCGGTTGATGCTGGCCTGCGGCGTCGTGTTCCAGATGCCAACCCTCGTCTTCTTCCTGGCGCGGGTTGGAGCGGTTACCGCCGGATTCCTGACCCGCAACACCAAATACGCGATTCTGATCATCTTCATCGTCGCGGCCGTGCTGACGCCCACGGGTGACCCGGTAACCTTGATGCTGATGGCCGGACCGATGATGGCGCTCTACGCGCTGAGCATCTTCATCGCCTGGGCCGTGGCCCCGCACCGCCCCCGCACGAGCGGTTAGCACCCACCACCAAGGTCGCGGTTTTCTCCAACTCCATGAAAACGGAGGGTTTCTCCACGCTGACTGATTGACTTCTCGACTCGCGGGGTCGTATGATCTCACGGACGTACGTATGTACGCGACGTGTTGTTTCTGGAGGGTACACCCGCGATGAGACGCTTCCTTGCCCCAGCAGCTCTGGCGATCGGTATGTTGCTTGCCGTCGGTGGTATCGCCACCGCACAAGACGAGGTCGAGACCCGAGCGAGCAGCACCACTTGGCTGGGTGACACCGGACTCTGGTTCGTACCGACCGCCGAGATCCTACCCGCGGGCAAGGTCTCGGTCAGCGGCTATCGGGCCAACTTCGACCGCGAACAGGGGCAGACCGACATCAGCCACTTCGTCGGCACGTTCGGAGTCGGTGTGGCCGACCGGGTCGAAATCTTCGGTTCGGTCCGGGCCGACACCCGGATACGCCGTGACTTCCGTCCGCTGTTCAACGCGGACGACCCGACCTTTGGCGGCGTGCTGCTGGACCATCCGACCGTCACGGACTTCTGGAACGGCGACGACTTCGGCGACATCGTTCTGGGCGGAAAGATCAATCTGCTGTCCGAGCACCGCCAGTCGCCGGCCGCCGTTGCCATCCGCGCGATGGTCAAGGCGCCCACGGGCAATGAGGACAACGGCAAGAGCACGGGTGAAGCCGACTTCATGTTCGACTTAATCGCCAGCAAGAACATCAATGACGCGTTCGAGCTGTCCGGCTTTGGCGGCATGTTGATTCGCGGCGAACCGGCCGGTATCTCGCTGGGCAACAGCATCCGGTGGGGCTTCGGCGCCGGCTTCCCGACCAGCAGCCGCATCAAGGTGTTCGCCGAGCTCCACGGCGAAATGCCGATGAATGACGAGGTCGTGCTGACCTCGGCGCTTCGCGGTGTTGACAAGAGCATCTCGCCGCTGCTGTCGCCGATCGCGACGCCCATCGACTTCAATCTCGGCCTGCAGTATCAGGCGAACAACGGCATGTTCCTCGGTGCCGGCTTCAGCTACGCGCTGGCCCAGGAGCGTGGTCCTGGAGACGGCACCCTACCGCTCATCGGCTTCCAGGTGCGCGTGGGCTACCACCCGGGTGTCCGGCGCTACGTCGCGCCGCCTCCGCCGCCGCGGCGCGATCCACCGCAGAACCAGCCACCGACCGTGACCGCGCAGTGCGATCCCTGCGAGGTGCAGCCTGGCGCGACCTCACGCGTGACCGCCGACGCCAACGACCCGGACGGCGACCCGCTAACCTACAGCTGGGCCGCGCCGACTGGCTCGCTGAATCCGACCGACCAGATGGCCTCGACCTGGACCGCCCCCAACGAAGAGGGCCCGGTGCCGGTGACGGTCACCGTGGACGACGGACGCGGCGGCACCGCTTCAGACACCGCCACCATCCGCGTCGTCGCGCCGCCGGCGCCGCCGGCTCGCGAGTACGCGTTCGAGGACGTGCACTTCGACTTCGACCGCTACACGCTCCGTCCGGGCGCCATCCGGATCCTCGACGAGGCGATCGCGGCGATGAACGACGACGACAGCCTGAACCTGACGCTCGAGGGGCACACGTGCAACATCGGCACCTCGGAATACAACCAGGCGCTCGGTGAGCGGCGCGCAACCGC
>CAJWMX010000042.1 GCA_913043805.1 uncultured Acidobacteriota bacterium
AGTTGCTGGCGTCCTGGCGAGAGGCCGCCGCCCACGGGATCGAGGGGGTTGAGGAGGAGCGTCCGAGGCGGAGACGGCGACGACGGCGGCGACGGCGGCCTGCCGACCAGACCGCGGACGGGACGTCACCCCAGCAGGATGGCGGTCACCCGAACGAACGAAAAACCGACCCCGACGAGCGTCAGCACGATTAGCGCGAGCGACCCCAGCAGCACCCAGCTCGAGTCCTGGCGGTCGTCATCCAGGTCCATGGCCTGAGCGACCAGCCAGCCGGTCGCGAACCCGCCACCGTGGGCCCAGTTGTTGATTCCCGGCATGATGAAGCCGAAGACGCCGAGGATGATGGCGTACTGCCACAGCTGCTGCGTCATCACCGAACTGCCCCGGCGACGGCCAAAGACGATCAACGCGGCCAGCAGTCCGAAGATGCTTCCGGAGGCGCCGATGGTGGGCACCCCGCTGGCGAGATTCGAGGCGAGGAACCCGCCGGCTCCCGCGGCATTGAACAAGAGAAAGGCGCGCCCAGCGCCATAGACCTCGCTCACCGCCGGACCCAGGTTCCGGATCCACATCACGTTGAAGATGATGTGAAGCAGGCTGCCGTGCAGGTAGATCGCCGTGAGCAGCGTCAGCCACCACCCCTGCTGCCACGCCAGTCCGCCCGTCATCCCGAGCTGATACAGGGCGCGGGCGCCGGGCGACAGGATGGACATCAGCCCGGCGGGCTGCAGGATAGCCTCAGGCTGCAGGAGTAGCGCGAGGGCGTAGAGGGTGACGCAGGTGCCGACGATCAGCGTGAACAGATCGAGACGCCCGCCAAGCGCCCGACGGAGCACCGTCGCCCAGCCGAACAGGCCGGGGCGCCAGGCGCCACAAAACGGGCAGTTCTCTTCGTTGACGCCAACCAGCCGTCCGCACTGGGCGCAGACGACCGAACCGTCCATCTGTCTCACGGCTCTGTCTCGTGACTACCCGTTCTTCTGCTCGAACGCGCCCATGAACTCTACCAGCGCGGCGACACCCGCCTCCGGAAACGCGTTGTAGATGGATGCCCGCTGCCCGCCCACGGACCGGTGCCCCTTCAGACCGGAGAGCCCGGCCGCCGACGCCTCCGTGACGAAACGAGCCTCCAGCTCTTCGGTCGGAAGCCTGAAGGTTACGTTCATGAGCGAGCGGCTCTCGGGCTCCGCGGTCCCACGGTAGAAGTCGCTCCCATCGATCGCCTCATAGAGCAGCGACGCCTTCCGCCGGTTCACCGTTTCGATGGCGGCGAGCCCACCCTGCGCCTTGAGCCACCGCATCACCAGACCGACCAGGTAGATCGCGAAAACGGGCGGCGTGTTGTAGCGAGACCCGTGCTTGGCCGCGGTGGCGTAGCGGAGCGTCGCCGGGAGCGACTCCGAGCCGCGCTCAGCCAGGTCCTTCCGGATGATGACCAGCGTGACCCCGGCCGGACCGAGGTTCTTCTGGGCGCCTCCATAGATCAGGCCGGCGCCCGCGCTATCGATCGGCCTCGACAGAAAGTCGGACGACGCGTCGACCACGAGCGGCGCGTCTCCGGTCGCCGGAAGTGCCGGCCACTCGGTGCCGCAGATCGTGTTGTTCGATGTCAGATGCACGTAGGCCGCGCCGGGCGTCAGATTCAGCTCATCCTGCGCCGGTACCCGGGTGAACGAGTCGGACTCGGTCGAGGCGCAGACGTTGACCGTCCCGAACTTCTTCGCCTCGGCTGCTGCCTTCTTGGCCCAACTTCCGGTCAGCGTGTAGTCGGCGACCGCGCCGGGGCCCAGCAGGTTCATCGGCACCATCGCGAACTGCTGACTCGCCCCACCCTGCAGGAACAGCACGTGGTAGTCGTCGCCGATGCCGGTCAACTCGCGCAGGTCGGCCTCCGCGTGTTCGAGGATCCGGTCGAATGCCGCGGAACGGTGACTGATCTCGAGCACCGACATCCCGACGCCCGGCAGCGACATCAGATCCTGCTGCGCCTGGGCGAGCACCGGTTCAGGCAGCACGGCCGGACCGGCGCTGAAGTTGAAGATACGGTCGGTGGACGACATGGAGCTCCTTCGATCACGGTCGCGTCCGCCGGCGGACACGATCAGAAGAGGTGGGTCAGCAACCCATCACGTAGCTTCGGCTCGAACCAGGTCGACTTGGGAGGCATGATCGAGCCGGCATCGGCGACGGCCAGCAGCTCGGCCACGGTCACCGGTGCCATCGAGAAGGCCACCGCGGCCGCCCCGCCATCGACCTGCTGTTCGAGTTCGGCCGTGCCCCGGATGCCGCCCACGAACCGCACCCTGGGGTCGGTCCTGATGTCGACCACATCGAGCAAGGGACCGAGAATCTGGTCCTGGAGTCGAGCCACATCCAACGAGCCGACCGCGTCGTCGGTGCTCGCTGGCGGGGCCAACCGCACCCCGTACCACCGCCCGGCGAGATACATGGCGCTGTGCCCCCTGTCTGGCACGGGGTTCGCGTCGGGACTCACGTCGAGCCTGGCTGTCACGGCCTTCAGAAACGCCTCGGGCGTGGCGCCCGCCAGATCCGAGAGCGTCCGGTTGTAGGCCAGGATCCGCGTCTCGTGATCCGGAAACGCCACCGCGAGGAATCGATCCCGCCCCGCGGACGTCGCGTCGCCCGCCGCCGCGGACCGAGCGCGAGCGGCGCTGGCCGCCCGGTGGTGCCCGTCAGCGATATAGAGCGCGGGCACGGCGTCAAACGCTGCCGACAGCGCGGTCGTCAGCGGCGTCGGCGCTCGCCATACCGTGTGCTGGACCCCGTCCGGCGCCGTGAAATCGAAGAGCGGTTCATCCCGAGAGATCCGGGCGACCAGATCGTCGACCGCCGACTGCTGACGGTAGGTCAAGAACACCACGCCGGTCTGGGCGCCGAGGGTCTCCATGTGACGAGTGCGGTCGTCTTCCTTGTCGGGCCGCGTCCGCTCATGCTTCTTGATGACGCCTGCGTCGTATTCGTCCAGGGAGTAACAGCCGGCCACGCCCGTCTGGACGTGCGCTCCGTCTCGCAATCGATAGACGTAGAGCGACGGCGTGTCCTCGACAACGAGCGGCGCCTGCTCGCGCAGAGACGCCAGGTTGGCGCGTGCCCGTTCGTAGACCGCGGCGGCGTATGGATCGGTCTCGTCCGGCAGGTCGATTTCTGGTCGCGTGACGTGGAGAAAGCTGAGCGGCAGCTCGGCCGCGAGCGAGCGGGCCTCTGCGACGTTCACCACGTCATAGGGCACCGACGCGACCGCTGATGCGACGCTGGGGACGGGGCGCAAAGCGCGGAACGGACGGACGACGGCCATAGTGCGGTCTGCCTCGATCTGGGGGGTAGCCAGCGTGAGACGCGGGGAGGACCCACGCCTCGCCCCACTCTATCAGGAGCGTCGACCGGATCGAAACCGTCGCCTCGACGGCGAGCACGGGGCCGCTACTGCGTCGTTGCGATCGGGGGCTCGTCGAGGGGGGGCTGGCGTCCAGCCATCTGGGCGATGGCGCGATCGCGCACGGCCAGGAAGGCCTCCATCTGCCCATCGGGAATCGGATCGCCCGGGGGCATGTTCCGCAGCTCGGTCAGCGGATTGACGAACGTGCCGTTCTTGCGAATCCGGTAATCCAGGTGCGGGCCCGTCGACAGCCCGGTGGAACCGACGTAGCCGATCACCGACCCCTGCGCCACCCGGGCGCCGCGCCGCATCCCCTTCGCGAAACGGGACAGATGCAGGTAGTAGGTCTCGTAGCCGTTGTTGTGGCGCAGCCGCACCATGTTGCCGGAGCCACCACTGTTGGCCGCCGAGACCACGGTCCCGTTGGCCACCGCAATCACAGGAGTGCCCGTGGGTGCCCCATAGTCCACGCCCAGATGCGGGCGATGGGTCCCCAGCACCGGATGCAACCGGCGATAGGAGAACCGAGAGGTCACCCGCGGATCGAACCGGAACGGTGACTTCAGGAACTGACGCTTGAGCGACCGGCCCTCGGTGTCGAAGTAGGCCGGCGCCTCCCCCGGAACCTCGAAGCGGAAGCCATACACCTGGCGACCATCGTTCTCGAACGCCGCGGCCAGGACGTCACCGTGGGTGACATGGACCTCCTCACGCACGAACTGCTCGTAGAGCACCGCGAAGTTGTCGCCCAGCCTGACTTCGGTGTTGAAGTCGATCTCGCCATTGAAGATCTGGGCCATGTCGACGGCGATCTGGGTATCGCCGCCGCCCGCGATCATCGCCGCGAAGAGCGAGTTGTTCTGCTGATTGATCTCGCCACGCATCGAGACCTGCTCGCGCCGCTTCTCGTAGTCGACCAGGACGGCATCGAACGTCGTGGCCTCCGTGAGACTCTCGACCTGGAGATACTGGTCGTCGTCGACGTGATATTCGAAGCGGCGGAACCGGCCGTCCGGGCCGTACACCAGCTTGTAGGGATGCCCCGAACGCAAGTCTCTTGGGTCGAAGACCTCCCGCAGCGCCTCGACGAACTGGTACGCGAAGTCGCTCGGCATGTCGTGCGAGGCCAGCAGGGTGGCCAGCGTCGCGTTGCGCGGCACCGCGTCCTCGACGACGGTGGTGTCGGGTTTGAGAAAAACGTCAGGGCCGCTGGTCGGCTCGGGCAGCGGGGGCTCTTGGAAGGCGCACCCGGACAGACCGACCGTAAGGACCAGCAACGGAAACGACAGCCGCCTGAACATAAGCTTCTGAGTCTAACACACTATCAGCATGAGACTTGCGGGATCGAGACGACCTCCGTCAGGGGCCGATCAGGGTCTCGACGCGACCGGAAACCACGTCCACGACGCGGACGGCGTGGTTGTTGGTGTCGGCGACATACAAGCGGTCGTTCCCGGCCGACAATCCCGCCGGTTCGTGGAAGCACGCCTGCCCAGCGTCGCCATCTTCATGCCCGGGCCGCCCGGATCCTGACAGGAAGCCGACCTCCCCCGTCTCCGGATGCACCCACTTGATCCGGTGGTTATAGGTATCGGCCACAAAGAGCCGACCCTGAAGCCAGGCCACCCCGAGTGGATGCTGAAAGCGGGCCTCGTCTCCAACCCCGAGCCGGTCGCCAAACTCGAAGAGGTCACCTCCGGCGAGGGTGCGCACGCGGTTCCGCGGCGGCAGTTCGACCCGGCGGATCACGTTCGATTCGCTGTCGGCGACGAAGACGGCTCCGTCGGCGCCAGCCAGGCCGGACGGCTGCGCGAACGCGCTGTCGTCGAGATCGCCGTCCAGGCGCGCCTCCAGCCCCGACCCGGCCAGCGCGAAGACCAGGCCGTGTCCAACGTCGAGCGCCCAGAGCTGATGCACGCCCGCCATCGCGATGATGAGGAGCCGGCCGACCGGATACACGTCCCACGGCGAGCTGAGCGCCGTCGAATCGACCCCGCCGCCACGGTCACCGGGTCGCGCCTGGACCCCGGTTCCGGCGATCGTGGTCACGGCCCCGCTGTCGGGATCGGCGGCCCGGACCAGGTGGTTGCCCGTGTCGGCCACGAAGACCAGGCCGTCGGAAGGCTGCACGGCGAGCCCCTGGGGCCGAGCGAAGCCGGACGCGTCAGCAACACCGTCGACGGCGGACGCGGCACTGCTGCCGAGCCGGCCGACAAGCGCCCCGTCGGTGGTCGCCACGAGCACCTGATGGTGATTGGTGTCGGCGACGTAGAGTCGGCCTCGGGTCGCATCGCAGGCCAATCCGCCCGGGAACGCCAGCGGACCACGCGCCGATCCGCCCCCCGGCCCACCGGAACCGACGCGGCGAGCTCGGTCGAGCTCCCCCCGCTCGTCGAAGACCTGGATGACCGCCGCGATCGCCCGGTCGAACTGCGAGAGATGTCCCTCGCCCGATGCCGCCGCGACCAGATAGCCCGCCGGGTCGATCAGCGCCAGCGTGGGCCAGGCCCGAACCGTATACGCGCGCCAGATTCGATAGTCCGGGTCACTGGCCACCGGATGGGTGATCTCGTAGCGCTCGAGCACGCGACGGAGGTTGTCGGTCTCCCGCTCGTTCGTAAACTTCGGCGCATGGACCCCGACGACGACGAGCTCCTCGGCATAGGCCTCCTGCAACCGACGGAGGCCGGGCAACTGGTGCAGGCAGTTGATGCAGCCGTAGGTCCAGAAGTCGAGCAGGACGACTTTTCCCTGGAGATCCGCCAGGGTGAGAGGCGCCTCGACATTGAACCAGGCGGTGGCGCCATCGAGCTCGGGCGCTCGAACGGGTCCTGGCTCGGAGATCTGGTCGTCGGACGGAGACGAGGAGTCGCTCACCCGCGTAGCTCTTCCAGCCGGCGTCGCACCAGATCCGCGTGCCCCTTGGCCCGGGCACGCTTCCAGTGGTGCGCCACCTTACCGTCGGGATCGATGAGCACCGTGGAGCGGATGACACCGACCGTCCGTTTGCCGTACAGCACCTTGTCGCCATACGCGCCGTAGCTCGCCATCACCGTGTGGTCCGGATCCGACAGGAGGGAGATCGTCAGCCCATGCTTGGCGATGAAGCGACGATGACTGTCCGCGTCGTCCGGGCTGCACCCGAGCACGACGGCGTCGAGCGCCTCGAACCCCGCCACTCCTTCGGAAAAGTCGCACGCCTGGATCGTGCACCCTGGAGTGTCATCCTTCGGATAGAAGTAGAGCACGACCCACTGGCCCGCGAGCGCGCGGATCCGGACCGGACGCTCGTCCTGGTCCTTCAGCGTGAATGCGGGCGGGCTCTTTCCAACCTCGACCATGCGATCTCCGTCCTTTCCCACAGCACACCAGGTCGCCGGTTCATCCGGCCGACCCGATCACTCGCACCGGAGCGCCGTCGCTCCGGGCGGACACGATACCGATCTCGGCGGCCGCGTGATAGCCGGCGGCGCGCAACGCCTCGAGACACCCCGCCGTCTGCTCCTCGGGCACGCCCGCCAGCAACCCTCCGGCGGTCTGCGGGTCGAACAGCAGGCGATACCCCGGATGGGACCCCACCGTGTCGACATCCTCCACCGCCCGTCGGAGCCGAACGTTGTGCGGGTGGAGCGAGCTGAGCCAGCCCGCGCCGCTGGTCTCGAGCGCGCCGTCGAGCGCGGGCACCGCATCCAGGCGCAGCTCCACGTCGACGCCGGACGCCCGCGTCATCTCCACGAGATGACCCAGGAGACCGAACCCGGTCACGTCGGTGCAGGCCACGGCTCCGTGGTCGACCAATAGGTCGGCCGCGTCTCGACTCGACTGCAGCATCGAACGGATCGCGCCGTCGATCCAGCGCCCCTTGGCCTTGAGTCGCATGTGGGCGGCGAACAGCGTCCCGGTCCCGATCGGCTTGGTCAGGATCAACCGATGGCCAGGCCGCAGGCCAGCCTTTCGTAGCGCTCGGCCCTCGTCGACCAGACCGGTCAGCGACAGCCCCAGCGAAAGCTCGGCGCCTTCGGACGTATGGCCGCCAACCAGGCTCGCGCCCGCCTCGTTCAGCACGGCGACCGCCCCGGCCAGCAGGTCGACCAGCGTGTCTTCCACCTTGTGATCGATGCCGAAGGGCACGGTCGCGACCGCAAGGGCAGACTGCGCCTCGGCGCCCATCGCGAAGATGTCGCCGAGACAGTGGTTGGCCGTGATCTGCCCGAAGACATAGGGGTCGTCCACGATTGCGCGGAAGGCGTCAACCGTGCGCACCTGGACCTTGCCCGGAGGGACCCGGACGATCGCCGCGTCGTCTGGCGCGTCGAGCCCGACGATCACATCGTCGCGTCGGATCGGCTGGAGCCGCTCCAGCACCCGCTCGAGCGGGGTCGCGCCGACCTTCGAGCCGCAGCCGCCGCAGCGCATCGCCGCGGTCGAGATCTCAGCCAGCAGTTCGGGCGATGCCAGCCCGGCATCGATCTCCGGTCGCGGGCCGGTGGGCATCTCCGGCAGGTCCCGATAGCGACTCATGAACCGCCGGTCGATCCAGTCCTTCCACCGCCACGCCCAGCGCCCCTCGAACGCCAGCAACCCGCGCGACCCGACCGCATACCGGTCACCAGTCGACACCAACGTCAGAAACCGGCGCTGGGGGTGAAACGGCTCGAGCGGCTGGCCAAGGAGCGCACGCCTGAGATTCGCGGTCAGGGGGGGACCTTGACGGACGGCGAACACGCCGGCCTTCTCTCGTGGATGGTCGACCACGACGGCCACGTCGCCAGCGGCGAAGATGCCAGGATGCGAGACTGACTGAAGCGATGCGTCCACCTCGACGGACCCGGCGTCATCCACCGCGAGGCCCGACCGGCCCAGCCAGGGCGCGGCGCCGGCTCGAGTGACCCAGAGAATCTCGTCGAGCTCGACCCGCGAACCGTCGGCCAGGGTCACCTGCCCGGGCTCGACGGCAGTCACGGCCTGCCCCAGGTGCAGCCGGAGACCGTGGCGGTCCAGGTGCCGACGCAGGCGGTCCCGCATGCCCCGATTGTGGGTCGGCAGAATCGTGTCTCCTGCTTCAAACAGGTGCACGTCAGCCGAGGTTCGCGCACGGCCCAGCGCCTCGAACTGGTCGCCGAGCGCATGGTTGACCGCGAGGGCCAGCTCGACGCCCCCCGCGCCAGCGCCCACCACCCCGACCCGGACCGCGCCGGGCCGAGCGGCGATACGTGCGCGGAGCTGATCCCACCGATCGACGAAGTTGCTGATCGGCTTGACCGGCACCACGGCCTCGGCGGCGCCAGGCACCTCGGTGAGCGATGGCGTCGCGCCGATGTTGATCGACAGCAGATCGAACCGGATCGGGGGGCGGTCGACGCACCGGATCTCACGCGCCTCCAGGTCCAGGCCGATGGCGGCGGCGTGCACGAGCCGGGCCCGGGCGAACTGACACAGCGGCCCCAGGTCGATATGGACGTCATCGAACCCGTAGTGCCCGGCCACCAGCCCGGGCAGCATGCCCGAGTACGGTGTGTGCACATCGCGCGCCACCACCGTCAACCGGACCCCCGGCATCGGGCGCATGCCGAACCGCCGCAGGACGGCGACGTGCGTGTGCCCGCCGCCAAGCAGGACGAGATCCTTCAGCACCGGGACCGGAGCGCTGTTCATCCGGACACTCTGGACAGAATGCGGGCCGTGGCGTCGCGAAACTCCGCCAACGAGGGGAGCAGGCTCAGGATCAGGAACGACGCCCGGGGGAAATCGTAGAAGTACCCGGGGTGCACCAGCACGCCGTCCTCCTCGAGCAGGCGTATCACGAGCGCTTCTTCCGAACCGAGGGTCGGCACTTGTAGCACAGCGTACCATCCGCCCTCGGCACGCAAACGCTGAACGGCCGGGTATCTGGCGACGGCCTCATCGAGCTCTCCGAGGTTGTCTCGCACCCGAGCCTGAATCTGGTCGGCAACGGGGCGCCCCTTCTCGATCAACCTGGCCGCCGCCAGCTGGACGGGGGTCGAGACCGACAGGAAGCTATCGCAGATGAAATCGAGACGGTCGAGCGCCGGCTTGACCAGCCGGTCGGGCCCACCAACCACCATCCAGCCCAGCTTGAGCTGTGGCAGGCCCACCGCCTTGGAGAGCCCACCCAGCGTGAAGGTCAGCAGCTCGGCGTCGTTGACGAGAGCACCGGACCGCTCGGCGCCCGCCGGCTCCCAGGCGTAGCGATCGAAGACCTCGTCGCTCACGAGCGCGACATCCTGACGGAGCGCGAGCTCGCGTATCCGGGCCACCTCGTCGGCCGCGACCCAGGAGCCGGTCGGGTTGTTGGGGTTGACCATCAGCAGCGCACGGACCCGCGGCTCGAGTCGTCGCTCGACACTGTCCAGATCGACCCGCCACTGGCCGTAGTACTCCAGCCGATAGGCACTCGATACCACCCCTTCCAGCCGGGTCAGGTGGTCGAAGAGCGGATAGCTTGGCTGGGGCACCAGCGCCAGATCGCCCGGATCACACAACAGCTTGAACAACGCCGCATAGGACTCGCTGGTGCTCGCAGTGAGCACGATCCGCTCCGGGGACGCCTCGACCCCCCGGGTGGCCAGGTCCTCCGCCACCGCTCGGCGTGCCTCGAGATGACCACGTGGGTGCGGTCGATAGACGAGTCCGTCGGGATGGTCGAGGCTCGCGAGAAGGTCGGGGGGATAGGTCAAACCGACCGTGGTCGGATTCGAGGTCGTCAGGTCGAGTGGCGGGCGGCCCGCCGCGACCAGACGCGCCACGACACGCGACACCCGATTCGACCCCAACGGCGGCACCCGAGCCGAGAACATGTCGGCACCCGCCGCTCGAATGGCTATGTCCCGGACTCGTCGGGTTCAGCGGGAGGTTCGGGGTCAAGCCGCTCGACGACCTCCCCGATCATTCGATGGAGCTGCTCGGCCACCGCCTTGTAGCGTCGCGGGGAGCGGCCATAGGGATCGACCACCTCTTCGCCGGTGCCGACGAAGTCTCCGAGCCTCTCGACCTGGGCGGTCAACCGCATCGCCTTGGCGTCCCGCTCGGTCCGTCGGTCCATCGCCAGGACCAGGTCGGCTGGCAGCCGGCGCGACAGCGGCCGTGCCCGATGCGCCGCGATCTCGAGCCCGTATGACCGCATCACCTCGACCGAATCGGTGCACTGTAGGTTGCCGTTGAGCGCGATCGTCCCCGCCGAGCTCACGTCGAGCTGTTCCAGCTCGGGACGACCGTCGGCCAAGTGGCGGAACAGTGCCTCCTCCATTGGGCTTCGACAGATATTGCCCGCGCACACGAACAGCAGCCGGTTGACGTGGCTCATCGGAAAGACCCGCGGGTGCTGGGAAAGACCGCCGGTCGCGGTCGGCACGCGCGACGATCACGGTCCCCGATTATAATCCCGGAACCCTTCACATCAGGAGTGCGTCATGCGTCACCCGTCAGCGTCAACCCTGTCGTTGCTTTCCGCGCTCATGATCGCCATCGCGGCCCCGGTAATGGCCCAGGCGCCGGCGGCATTCCTGATCCCACCAGCCGAGATCGTCGAGGTCCTTGACGCGCCCCCGATTCCCCCCGCCGTGGTGAGCCCCGACGGGACGACGGTCGCCATGTTCCACCGGCGGTCGATGCCGCCGCTGTCCGAGCTGGCTCAACCGATGCTGGGACTGGCCGGCTACCGGATCAACCCCAGAACGAACGGCCCGCACGCAACGACCCGACAGGGGGGCCACCGCATCACCGTGACCCGGATCGCCGACGGCACGGAGCAGGCGTTTGACGCACCGCCGGAAACGTCGCTGAGCGGACCGGAGTATTCGCCCGACGGCAGCCGCCTGCTGTTCCTCCTGACGCGCTACAACGGAATCGAAGCCTGGATGATGGAGGTCGAGACCGGCCAGGCGCGGCCGCTCACCGACGCATCGGTCAACGCGGTCTGGGGCGATCCGTGTAATTGGCTCGACGAGAATGCGACCGTCGTGTGCCTCGTCAAGCGTTCGGCCCGAGGATCGCCACCGTCGCCCCCCGACGTCCCGCCCGGCCCGAACATCCAGCAGCATGACGGTGGCGCGGCCCCGGTCCGGACCTTCCAGGATCTGCTGCGCGACCCGCATGACGAGGCGTTGTTCGACTATTACTTCGAGGGCCAGATCGCGACCATCGAGATCGCAACCGGGCGTCGCACTCCAGTCGGACCA
>CAJWMX010000043.1 GCA_913043805.1 uncultured Acidobacteriota bacterium
GGTGTCGAGGTCGAGCGCGACGACGGTGCCCGCCCACGTGCCGAAGTACACCGTGCCGTCGACGATGGCCGCCGAGGAGTCGATTGCCTCATCGGCCTCGTAGGTCCACTGCAAGGTGAGCTCGGCTGGCAGTTCGGAGCCTGCGACACCGGTCAACGACGTGTTGCCGCGGAACTGTGGCCAGGCGTCGGGTGGACTCGTCGCCGGCTCCTGAGCCCCGAGCGGATGGCTGAGCAGGAGTGCTCCGAGCACAAGGGCCCCGAGGGCCGTCGTCAGAACGCGCATTGGTACACCTCCAGTGCGTGCGCTGCGGTCAGCGGCCGCGGATTGAACGTGCCGGTCCACTGCTGAGCCGCGTCGTCGGCCAGGGCGGGGAGCGCGTCTCGCTCCACCCCCTCCGGCCCGAGGCGGTCCGGCAGGCCTCCGAGCGTGGCCAGCCTTCGCAATCGGTCCGAAAGCTGAGCGCCGGCATGGTCTGCATCGGCCCTGCCCAGCAGGCGCGCATAGAGCACGCCCGCGGTCTCGCCGTTCCAGCGGACCACGTGTGGTAGCAGAATACCCAACGCCACGCCGTGGGTCATCCCGTAGCGCGCGGTGAGCGGGTTCGCCAACGCATGGGCCGCGCCCAGCATCGACTGCTCGATGGCCCAACCGGCGTGGAACGCGCCCAGCAGCATGGCGGCCCTGGCTTCGAGGTCGTCGGGCGTCGTCAGCACCCGTTCATACGCGGCGTCGAGGAGTCGCCAGGCTTCCCGCGCCAGCGCCTCCGACAGCGCGTGGCCGCGGGTGGTGACTGTGGTTTCGACCGCGTGGGCGATGGCGTCGAATCCCGAGGTGGCCGTCACCGCGGGCGGTTGAGAAAGCGTGAGCGCCGGGTCGAGGAGGGCGACGCGGAAGGCGGCCTTGGGGTCGCCGCATGCCATCTTGAGATGAGTGGTCGCGTCGGCGATGACCGCATAGCTCTGGGCTTCGCTGCCGGTACCGGCCGTGGTCGGCACGCCAATCATCGGTAGCATCGGGCGGCTGGCCTTGCCGTAGCCCCGGTAGTCCGACATCGCGCCGCCGTTGCTGAGCAGGAAGTTGATCCCCTTGGCGCAGTCCATCGAACTGCCCCCGCCCAGCCCGACGATGCCGTCTATCTCGAGCGGCGCCGCCATCGCTCGTCCGGCCTCGACCATCGCCGTATCGGGGTTGACGTCGAACTCATGGAAACGACTGACGGTCAGGCCCGCCTCGCTGAGGAGCCGTTCAGCGACCTCCACGTGACCCGCCTCGACCAATCCGTGGTCGGCGACCAGAAGCGGCCGCCGAAATCCGAGCTCGGCGGCCACCGACCCGAGGCGTTCCATGACTCCCGCTCCGAAGATCAACCGGGTACGAGGTTCGAAATCGAACCCCGTCCAGATCGGCCGCGACGAGCTGGCCAGAGCGCCTGATGTCGAGTGGTCACTGAGTGCGGCCATGAGCAGGGCCTGAGGTTAGAACAGCAGCTTGACCCCGATTTGGAGTCGTCGCGCCGGTTGGGCCGAGAGAATCTGACCGAAGGTCGGCGACCCGAGGAACGCGTCAGGCAGGTTGAAGTTGGTCCGGTTGAAGAGGTTGAACGCCTCGAATCGCAGCTGCAGGTCAGCCGACCGGCTCAGGCTCACCTTCTTCAGCAACGCCAGGTTGACGTTGGCGAAGCCGGGGCCATCAAAGCCGTTGCGTGGGCTGTCTCCGAAGGTGCCGAAGGCCGGGAACGTGAATGCGTCGGTGTTGAACCAGCCGTCGGGAGACGGGTTCGCCGCATCGGCACTTCCCACCAGGTTCGGTCGGTCATTGGCGCCAAAGCCGAGCGCGGCCCGCCCCGTGTTGCTGTTGTCGATCTCGGGGAGCAGGGCCACCGTAAACGGACTGCCGCTCTGGACCGAGATGATGCCCGCCAGCTGCCAGTCGCCAAACACGCCGGCCAGCCCGCCCGTGTCGCCCTGGTTGCGTCCATACGGCAACTCGTAGGCGAAGCTCACCGACAGACGATGCCGCACGTCGAAGTTGGAGCGGCTGAACTCGGCGTCGGGGTCGTTGCTGTCTTGAGGAAAGTTCGGGTCGCCGGCGCTCGAGAAGAAGTCGGATCCGTCATCCTCGGACTTCCCGAACGTGTAGGCCGCCAGCAGCGACAGGCCGCTGCGATAGCGTTGTTCGCCGGTGATCTCCAGCGCGTGATAGCGGGACCGGCCCCGTGACTCGAGCGACACGATATCGGCGAAGAGTGGGTTTGGGCGCAGGTTCAGCGGGTTCGGACTTGCGTCGGCCTGATTGATGTCGCGCCCACGCAGGAGGTTGCTCCCGCGCGAGCCGACGTAGGCCACCTCGATCGAACGGCCCGGTCCGATCTCCTGCTGCACCGTCGCGTTCCAGTGCTGCAGATACGGGGTCTGGAGGTCGCGTTGGATTGTCAGGGCCGATGGCGGCAGGGCGACGGGAAAGAAGCTCGGGAACGGGTTGAAGAGCGTCAGGGGTAGCCCCGGGAGCGGGAAGAACAGATTGAAATCGAAGAAAGGCGGGTTGAAATAGAGACCCTCGCCGGGCGCCAGCGCCGCCTGGTCGTAGTAGACGCCCCAGCCGCCCCGGACGACGGTACGTCCGTCGTTGAGGGAGAGTGCCGCCCCGAGTCGAGGCGCCAGATTGTTCCGGTCCGGGTCGTAGCCGGCGCGCGGGATGCCGCCGCTGCCGACCGCGACGAGCGAGCCGGTAGCCGGGTCGTAGACGTTGGCCCGGTCGTCGGCGTCCACGGCGGGCGAGGCGTAGTCGTAACGAAGACCGGCCGAGACGGTCAGGTTCGACCCGATCTGGATATCGTCCTGAACGAACAGGTTGTAGCTCGACGTCCGCAGCCGCTGCGGGTTGTCGAGCCGCGCGCCGCCGGTGACCAGCGGCAGCCCCAGCAACAGGTCGGCCAGCGCGTTGCCGGTGAACGCCGCCGGGAACGACGAGAAGGTCAGCAGCCCTCGCGACTGGACGTCCCGGAAGGCATCCTGCCGGGTGAACTGCAGGTCGGCGCCGAACTTGAACAGGTGCGCTCCGCGGGCGTAGGTGAGCGTGTCGAGGATCTGCACCGTACCGGTGGTGCTGTCCTGCGGATTGTTGAACTCGTCTCCCAGCGGGGAGTAGCCGGTGATCGTGATGAAGCTGAGGCCGTGGTCACGGACGTTGTCCGACAGCTCCGGGAGCCCCAGCATCTGGTTCAGGCTGGTCCCGCTGTTCTCGTGGAACGCGCTACTCGAGACGCGGGTGTAGCTCACCCGGAGGTCGTTGACGAGCGTGGGTGAGATGACCCCGGTAAAGCTGCCGAGTAGGTTCTGCGCCTGCTGCGGCACGTTGGTGCCGAAGCCCGGCACCTGGCTGAAGCCGGGGGCCGAGAACGGCTCATAGAGGTCGCGATCCGACACGCTGTAGCGGAGCGTGAGCGTCGACGCGGGGCCGGTGCGATGGTCGATGCGGGCGTCGAACTGGTCATTGCGGTCGGTCAGGGTCGGCGAAGACACGTAGTTGGCGAACGGCACGTTCCGATTCGGCAGCGGGTAGAGGTTGGCGATGGCCTGCCCGATCGGGTTGATGAACGGCGCGGGCAGCTGGCCCCCCGGGAACGGGAAGGGAGTGCCTGGCACGAGGGGGGCGGCGAACAGGCTGTCGGAAAAATCCCCCTGCCGCTCCGCCAGCGTGGGGACATTGGTCACCCGCGTGACGCCTTCATCCAGGCGTGTCCCTTCATAGTCGATGAAGAAGAACGTGCGGTCCTCGACCAGTCGGCCGCCGAGCGAGCCGCCGAACTGGTTGCGCCGATAGTCCGGGTCCGGTTCGCCCTCCGGGGCAAAAAAGTTGGCGGCGTTCAGCGAGTCGTGCCGAAAGAACTCATAGAGGGTGCCGTGGAACTGATTCGAGCCGGACTTCGTGATGACGTTGATCTGCGCGCCGGCGTGCCGGCCGTAGGTGGCGTCGTAGCTGCCCCTCACGACCCGGAACTCCTCGATGGCGTCGACCGGCGGGCGGACCGCCACCGTGTTCAGCTTGGGGTCGACGTTGTAGGCGCCGTCCAGCAGATATGCGTTCGCGCCTTCCCGGGCGCCGTTGACGTTCAGTGTGAAGGCGCCGCGCACCGACCCGGCCGAGCCCTCGGCGGCCGTCGTGGTGCCCGGAGCCAGCAGCGACAGGTCCAGGAAGTTCCGGCCGTCGAGCGGCAGGCTGGTGACCTGCACGTTGTCGATGACGGTGCTCAGCCCGTTGGCTTCGAACGCCACGGTCGGCGCACCGGAGACGACGACCTCTTCGGTGACGGCCCCGGTCTCGAGCGCGAGATCGAGCTGGAGCTGTTGACCCACCTGCAGCGGGGTGTCGCGCACCAGGCGTCGGAAGCCGCCAGCCGCCACGTCGATCCGATACTGTCCGGGCGGCAGCTGAGAGATGGCGAATCGTCCCTCACCGTCGCTGGTGGCGGTGCGGGCGAGTCCGGTTGCGTCGTCGCGGACCGTTATGTCGGCGTTCTCGACACGAGCGCCCGAAGGGTCGGAGACGGTGCCGCGAACCGAGCCGAGATGGGTCTGGGCGGTCGCATCGACACTCAGGCAGAGCGCCAGCGCACCGACAGCCAAGAATCGTGGGAACACCTGGGCTCCTGATATCGTGGAAGCAACGCCGTGGTTGCGACACGGCGTCGCGAAGCTCTCGGGCCGACCGGCATCTGCCCTACAGACGCCTCGGGACGCCGAGTCGTTGCGAACTGCCAATGGTAACAGCCAACTCCCGGAGAGAGCCACCGCTCGACGCGGTGGCGCGGTGACGATCGTCCCCGCTTGAGGCCCAGACCGCCGTGTACGAGGACTACTATCTGTTCCGTCGCCAGCCCTTCAGTCCCACGCCGGACCCGGAGTTCCTGTACAGGAGCGATTCTCACCAGGAGGCGCTCGAACAGCTTCTGCGCGGGGTGCGCCGCCGCGAGGGGATGCTTCTGCTCAGCGGAGACGTTGGGACCGGCAAGACCACGACGACCCGGGCGCTCCTGCAGCTGCTCGACCGCGACGTGTTCACCGCGCTGGTCTTGAATCCCTTCGTCACGGCGGATGAGCTGCTCCGGGTGCTGCTCCAGGATTTCGGGGTGGTATCAGACGTGCGCGCCTTGCAGGACGCCAGTCGCCAGAGCCTGATCGAGACCCTCAACCGTTTCCTGCTTTCGTTGTCGACGGTCGGAGCGAGCGCGCTGGCGGTGGTCGACGAGGCGCAGAACCTGCCGGCGGAGACTCTCGAACAGCTGCGGGTGCTGACCGCGCTCGAGACCGACCGCCAGAAGCTGTTGCAGATCCTGCTCGTTGGCCAGCCGGAGCTCTTGACCGTGCTCGGCACGGCGGAGATGCGTCCCTTGAACCAGCGGATCGCCAGACGATGCGAGCTGCGTCCGCTGAACCGGGACGAGGTCGAGAAGTACGTCGGGTTCCGGATCCGGATGGCACGGGGGGCGTGGGAAACGATGTTCAACCCGCGGGCCATCGATCTCGTGTACCAGCTGAGCGAAGGGGTGCCGCGGAAGATCAACCTCATCTGCGACCGGTCGCTCGAGGCCGGCTACGCCGGACTCAAGCCGACGATCGACGAGACCATCGTGGCCAAGGCGGCCGAGGCGCTGGAGCTGGGGGCGAGTCTTCCCAGCCTGGGGCGCGTGTCGCGATCCTCCACCCGCAGCCACGGCCGGCTCGGGTCCCAGACCCGACGGATGATGGCCGCCGCGGCGGGCGTGATAGCCGGCGTGGGGCTCGGCGCGATGCTCACCCTCTATGGTCCCGAGGTCTTGAGCGGTCGACCGGTCGGGTCCGGACCGCCGCCCCAGCTGGCCGCGATCGAGCTGCCTCAGCCGATCGATCTGTCAACCGCCACCGAGGCGACGCTCGACGAGACCTATGTGCTGAGGACCGGGGTGTTCGAGACCACCGAGGCGGCCGAGGCGAGCGCGGAGATGTTGCGGGAGCTCGGAGCGCCCGCGATTCTGGCGCCCGTGACGCTGGAGGACGGCACGATGGGTCCGGCGATCTGGATCGGCCCGTACGCGTCGGAAGCCGATGCCGAGCAGCTCCGCGTGATCGTCACCGACCGCTTCGGGTTCAGCGACGTCGAGGTCGTCGCCGGCCTCCTGCCGGACGCCACTTGAGCGAGTTGTGGGAGCAGGCTCGCGAAGACCGTGCCTGCCGGGCGCGCACGGCGCGCCCCGTGTGGGGTTTGGGGCGAAGCCCCATCTAAACATCGAGGCTGTCGGCGTCTTCGGCGTGGTCCATGATGAAACGGAAGCGGGCCGAGGCGTCGCGGCCCATCAAGTCCGTGATGACCCGGTCGGTGCGAATCTGATCCGCGACCTCGACTCGCAAGAGACGACGGGTCTTCGGATTCAGCGTGGTGTCCCACAGGATCTTGGGCATCATCTCGCCCAACCCCTTGAAGCGGGTTACTTCGGCCCGCCCCCGACCATTGCCCTTGCCCAGGCCCGAGAGCACGTTGTCTTTCTGGGCGTCATCGAGCGCCCAGAAGGTCTCCTTACCCGCGTCGATCCGGTAGAGCGGAGGCTGGGCGAGGTAGACCTTGCCGTTGGCGATGAGCTTGGGCAGATAGCGGTACAGGAACGTCAACAGCAGCGTGGCGATGTGATTCCCGTCGGCGTCGGCGTCGGCCAGGATGATGATGCGGTCGTAGCGCAGCCTGCCCAGCTCGAAGTTCTTGCCGAGACCGCAGCCCAGGGCCGTGACCAGGTCTGAGAGCTCTTTGTTCTCGAGCACCTTCGTCAGCGGCGCGTTCTCGACATTGAGTACCTTGCCTCGGAGCGGCAGGATGGCTTGATGGACGCGGTCGCGCCCCTGCTTCGCTGAGCCTCCCGCCGAGTCTCCTTCCACCACGAACAGCTCGCTCCCTGCCGTGCCGGGCGATGTGCAGTCACTCAACTTGCCAGGCAGGTTCAGCCGGTTCGACGTGGCGCTCTTGCGCGAGACCGCCTGTTGCGCGGCGCGGCTGGCCGCCCGGGCGCGAGCGGCCAGGATGATCCGGGCCACAATGCTCTCGGCCACGCTGATGTTGTGGTTCAGCCAGTGCTCGAGCGCCGGTCGGATCAGGCCGTCCACGACCCCGGCCAGCTCGGGGTTGTTCAGCCGGTCCTTGGTTTGACCCTGGAACTGCGGGTCGGGGATGAACACGCTCACGACCCCGGTCACGCCTTCCCGGATGTCGTCGGTGGTCAGCGTGACCCCCTTCGGGCTCAGCCCATGGGTGTCGATGAAGTTCCGGATCGCCTTGCCGAGTCCAGCCCGCAGCCCGTTCTCGTGGGTGCCTCCCGAGGCGGTCGGAATCCCGTTCACGTAGCTGCGCAGATGCTCGTCGGTGGATTCGGTCCACTGCAGGACCAGATCGAGCTTCGACGAGCTCGTGTCGTGCTCCCGAGTCAGCGCGAACGGCGCCGCGTGCACCGGAGTCGCCTCCCGACTCTCGAGAATCTTGGTGAGGAAGTCCGAGAGCCCCTCGTCGTGCTTGAAGGTCTCGGTCCGTCCGGCGGCTTCGTCCTCGAACACCACGGTCACGCCGCGGTGGAGATAGCTGGCGATCTCCAGCCGATCCGCGATCAGATCGGCGTCGAAGGCGGTCTTCGGAAAGATCGTCGGGTCGGGTCGGAAGAAGACCGTCGTGCCAGCGCCGCGCGCCGCGCTCACCTTTTTCAGCTTGGTCGTCGGTTTGCCTTGGGCGAAGCGCTGTTCCCACCGGGCGCCCTCGCGCTTCGAGGTGGCGACGAGCTCCTTCGAGAGCGCGTTCACGACGCTGGCCCCCACTCCGTGCAGACCGCCGGCGGTGCGGTAGGTGCGGTGCTCGAACTTGCCCCCGGCATGCAGGGTCGTGAAGATGACTTCCAGGGCGCTCTTGCGGGTCTTCTTGTGGGTGTCGACCGGAATGCCGCGGCCGTCATCCGAAACGGTGACCGATGTCCCGTCGGCGTGCAGCGTTACCCCGATCCGGGTCGCGTGACCGTTCATCGCCTCGTCGACCGCGTTGTCCAGGACCTCCCAGACCAGATGGTGGAGGCCAGCCGGGCCCACGCCGCCGATATACATGCCCGGACGTCGGCGGACCGGCTCCAGGCCCTCGAGAACCGTGATGTCCTTCGCCGTATAACTCTTCGCCATCGCTGCATCAGTCTAGTGCCCTGTAGCAGTGATTCGTGAAACAACTCCGCGGCGGGGCATCCCGCCTGACCGCGTTGCTCCTCGGTCACAAATGCCCGATTTGCTCCCTTGTCGCGCCTAGCCAGGTCGGGCGCCGCGCCACGGACTCATTCCACGAATCACTGTTACAGGACACTAGCACGTCCACTTTCGCCCTCGCTTCGTCACGTTCAGCTGCTGCTCGTCACGCCGTAGGGCCCTCCCGTCCCAATCCTGTTCTTTGCCTCGCGGGCCTGTGATGTCGTGGCATCGACGTCTCATCAGGCGCGGTCTGGTGGGTGGCCCTGTTCCGGGGTGATTCGTTGACGTGGCCGCGGCGGATCACGATGGGCAGGGCGCCCGCCAGTACCGCAACACCCGGCGGAGATCGTCGTTGTTGCGGCGGCGATCCCCGTTCGAGTGTCCGAGACGGAAAGGACACGGGATGGTCAAGAAAGGGTCGAGCTGGCGGTGGGCGATTGCCCTCGGGTTGGTCGCGGCGCTATCAGGCGCCGGCCTGGTCGCGGCGGCTCCCGACGTGCTCCGGGCGGCGCTCGGCTACCGGGTGGCGATCGATCTGGTGGTCACCTCGCAACTGTCTCCGCGAGTCCTCGCCTTGCTCAAGAGCGAGGTTGACCGGATCTGGGCACCCTACGGCATCGCGTTCGCGTGGAACGGCGCGGGCGAGGACGTCGAAGAGCGCCGTCGACTGGCCATCGCCGATTCGGAGACCGACCGTCCCCAGGCGTCGGCCGCCCATACCGCGCTGGCGTGGATCTGGTTCGAGTCGCTGACCCGGCCCGGCCATGAGATTCAGGCCTCCGTGGACGCGGCGCGGCGACTGGTCGGCGCGGTCAAGCTGGGCGGCCGTTCGCCCAAGGCGTTTCCCGGCATCGAGGAGACGTTGCTCGGTCGAGCCCTGGGTCGCAGCGTGGCTCATGAAGTCGGCCACTTCCTCCTCGCGTCGCCACATCACTCCGACGCCGGTCTGATGCGGGTCCTCTTTCTCCCCGACGACCTGCTCCGATTCGACGAAGACGACTACGCCCTCAATCCGGCCGAGCAGCGCTCTCTCACCACCCGGACCGGCCCGAGACCCACCTCAGGATCCGGCGACCCCCTCGGGAACTGACTCTACCCGGCCACTCGGAGCGGGGTTTCTTGCCGAGACGAGTGGGTGGCAAGGCGCGAGGAGGGAGCATGCCGGGTGCATGTGACCGACGAAGCAACGCCGCCACGCGCTCGTTTCGGCATGAAACCTAGTGGAAGCGGCCCAGGCGGGCCTGAACCCGGTCGCGGTAGCTGCGTCCGAGTGACAGACGGGTGCCGTCGTCGAGTACGACGGCGTAGTCGCCGTTGAAGTCCGGCTGGGGCTCTCGGATCCGGTCGACGTGGACGATCGTCGACCGGTGGATGCGCAGGAACGTCGCCGGGTCGAGCCGACCCAGATCAGCTTGAGGCTCACCCGGAACCGTGGCATCCCGCCACTATGGGTTCCCGTAGGTCTCGACGCAAACGCGACTGCCACCGCTCGTCCCTCGCGTGTCCATGTTCGTCCCGGCGTCACGGACGTTCGTCACGGCCTGAGGGCGAGTGGTCACATCGCAGGCGTGTTCCGCCCTCCTCGACGCTTAGACGAATGCGGTGAGGGAAAAGGTCGGGAGGGGAGCGGTCACTCTTCGAGACTGGGCACGACCACGGGCGAGGGGACGACCTTGCCGAACTGGCCCCGTTGGAGCAGTTCCCGGCCCTTCCCTCCGCGGCCGGTCACGCCGTACTTGGCGGTGGAGATGGTCTGGCTGGCGCCTCGGTTCGTCTCGACCGTCAGCAGATCCCGATCGCCAGTCGACGCGATGAACCCTAGGACCCGGTCGGACCCCTTTGGCAGCTTGATGAGAATGACCCCTTTGCCGGGACCGGAGAGGAAGTTGAGCTCGCTTGCTGGGCACAGCATGGCCCGCGCCTGCGCGGTGGCGGCGATCACGGTTTCTTCGCCCGTGGTCCAGGCCACGTCGACCACCTCGGCGCCACCCGAGGGCCGGGCGTAGCGTCGTCCGGCGCGTGTGCTCGGCTCGATGAACGGTTCGAGGCTGAACCGGAGCGCATAGCCATCGGTCGTCACGGCGATCACGTGCCGTTTCGGTTCGCCGCCGGCCCGTCGGGGAGTGATGTCGGGAGCGACCCTGGGATCGAGGCTGACCGCCGCGATGATCCGCTCACGGTCTTTCAGCTTGAACCGACGCTGAATCGGTTCGCCGTGCCCGGTAGTTGCCGGAATGTCGGCGATACGTGCGGTATAGGCGACGCCGAAGTTCGAGAAGAAGACGCAGGTGGCCCGGGTGCTCCCGCCGAGCGCGGCAAGCAGCGAGTCGCCTTCGCGAAGCCGGGTCGTCGTGATGTCCTTGACCTCTTTCTGGCGTTTGACCCAACCGTCGGTCGTCACCAGCACGATGGCATCCTCCGCCACGATGAAGTCATCGGCCGTGTACTCGACCTCTTCTTCGGCCGGCTGGATGATCGTGCGGCGCGGGTTGGTCTTGCCCTTGCCGTAGGCCTGCTGGATCTCCTTGATCTCGTCGTGCACGACGGCCCACCGCTTCGGTTCGCTGCTGAGCAGGCCGCCAATTTGGCGGGACCGTTTCCGCTTTTCGTCCAGCTCCTCGCGGATGATCAGGATCTCGAGTCGGGCCAGCCGATAGACCTTCAGCTCGAGGATGGCGTCGGTCTGTTCGGCGTCGAGCGGGAACCGTTTCATCAGCTTCGCCGCCGCGTCCGCCTTGCCGTCCGACTTCCGCACGATCTTCAGTACCTCGTCGAGGGCGTCGAAGACGGTCTCGAAGCCTTCCAGGATGTGTATCCGCCGGGCCAGGGCCGCCAGCTCGTGCTCGAGCCGCCGCGTCACGACGTCGAGGCGGAACCGGAGGAAGTGCCAGAGCAGCTCATGGAGGCCCAGACGCTCCGGGCGGCCGACGTCGTCCTGTCCGGTCGGCACGAGGCAGGTCAGGTTCACCGCGAAGTTCGTCTGCAGCGGGGTGTGGCGGAAGAGGTACGCCATCACCATCTGTTCGTCGGCGTCGCGCTTGAGCTCGAGCACGATGCGCACGTCGTCGGTCGATTGATCCTTCACGTCGACCAGAGGGGGGAGCTTGCGGGCGACGATCACTTCGGCGATCCGCTCGACGATCTGCCCCTTGTTCACCGCATACGGAATGCTGGTGATCTGGATCGTCTTGCCGCTCCTGGTGGTCGGGCCTTTCTCCCAGGTGGCGCGCAGCCGGATGCCGCCGCTCCCGGTCTTGTAGATCTGTTTGAGCTCGTCCGGCGTGTTCAGCACCTGGCCGCCGGTCGGAAAGTCGGGGCCCTTCACGTA
>CAJWMX010000044.1 GCA_913043805.1 uncultured Acidobacteriota bacterium
GTAGTAGATCGGCTGGTCGGCCTCGAGAAGCTCGATCGCCTTGTTGGTCCGCTTTGGCTCGTAGCCGTCGACGCCGTTGCTTCCCTCCTGCCCGCCGACGGTCGCCACGCCAAGGCCCACGACTCCGGCTAGCAGCACGAGTACCAGCTTGCTTCGCATCTTCTCCTCCATCCCATCTGGTTGGGACCGCACATCAGCTCGTCCGGGAGGTCGCTGTCAGAAACTGGAATGATTATACGCAACCGAAAATCGCAGACCCGGTCACATCGACAGGACCGCCATCACCGAAGCCGGCAAGCGGCAGGTCGGGTGGCCGAGGAGCAACCAGATGGACAACGGTCAGTTCTATTCGGCCCTCGGGGTGAACTGGGTCTTCGGCTTCATCGCCGTTATCCTGGTGGCCTGGCATCTGCGCCAGAAACGCCGCCTGGAACGGCTCCAGATCGTTCACGAAGAAAGGATGAAGGCGATGGAGAAAGGGATACCGCTCCCTGAGTTCCCGGACCTCGACGACAACGAAACCCGCCGGCGCATGGGCGAGTCGCTGGCAGCCAGCATGGCACCGCGCGACTGGCACCCGCGATGGCCGCTCGGGGTCGGGGCCCTGCTGATCATGGGGGGATTGGGCACCTCGGTCGCGATGCGCCTGTCGGCGTGGGACTACCACCAGGAGTTGTGGTCTTTCGGGCTGATCGGCGTCTTCGTCGGACTCGGCTTCTTCCTCTTCTACGGGCTGACCCGCGGCGGCACGAGCGACGCCTAGTGGCCGAAGGGTCCTGATGGACGATCGAGCGCTGGTCGAGGCGTTCCGTCTCGACAAAGACGAGTCCACCTTCCGGACCCTCGTCGAGCGCCATCAGCAGCCGACGTTTCGCCTGATCCTCTCGATCGTGGGCCCTGCCCATGCGGGCGCCGCCGAGGAGCTGACCCAGGAGGTCTTCCTGACGGTCTTCCGGACCCTTCACCGTTTCCGGGGCGAGGCCAAGTTCAGCACCTGGCTCTATCGCGTCGCCTACAACCAGGCGCTCGACTATCGGGCACGGGCCCATGTCGCGCGCCCTCACCATGGAGACGAGGTGCTCGCCATGACACCCACCGACCGTCCCCAAGACAACCCGTTCGAAGCCGCCCAGACGGGCTGGACCCGCGAAGCGGTCGCCCGCGGCCTCGACCAGCTCCCAGACCTCTACCGATCGGTGCTGCATCAGCACTACTAGCTCGGCCAGAGCATTGCCGAGATCAGCGCGTCGCTGGGGGCGCCGCCCGGCACCGTCAAGTCCTACCTCCATCGTGCCCGCGGGCGGCTCCATCGCCTGCTCGCCAGCAAGGGGATCTCGCATGTCTGACGGACCCACCCGCTGCTCGGCATTTGACGACTGGCTGCTCGACGCCGCCACGTCCCTGCCGGACGAGTGGGCCGACCATGTGCGCGGCTGTGATGGATGACGGAGCCAGTGGGAAGCGCACCAGGCGCTGGCGATGGCGTTCTCCAGCAAAGCGGTTCCCGAGCTCACGCCCAGATTCGACCAGCGTCTCGTTCGAACGCTCGAGGCAGACCGGCCTGCCAGTCAGCCGCTCCGGGGCTGACGCTCGGTCGCGATGTGGGCCTATCTGCTCGTGAGGCTGGCGGGGTTCTGGTGGCTGCTTCCGCCCGGGAACCTACCGACGTTCCGGCCATCGAGCGGGCTGGTCGCCGGCGCGCTGCTCGTCGCCGTGCCACTCAGTCTGTCGGCGGCGGTTGCGCTCTCGAAGTGGCTCCCGACCCGACGCACTGCGCTGGAGCGTTCGCTCCCCTGACCCGCGCGCTACCGTCGCTGGCGCTCGTACTCCTCGCGCAACTCGTCCGAGAGCGGATAGACATCACGAAACCGATGCATCCGCGACCGCAACAGCTCGCGCTGGTGTTCTTCGAGCCCATCCCGTCCGCTCGCCACCTCGAGCACCTGCGGCACGAGCGACTCAGGAAAGAACAGGGCGCCGCTGTCGTCGGCCACGACCACGTCTCCGGGCAGCACCGTGGCTCGACCGATCCGGACGGGCGCGTTCCACTCCACGCCAAGCCAGCTGGTGGTGTGCACATCGAAGAAGCGGGCAAACACCGGGAAGTCGGCGAACATCCCGTCCTGGAGCTCGATCAGATCGCGGCTGCCCCCATCGATGATCACGCCGCGAACACCCCTGAGCTTGATCCCGAGCGCGCCCATCGCGCCGAACAGGTTGTGGCCGTCGCTCCCCCCCAGCTCCGCCACCACGATGTCGCCAGGCTGCGCCTCTTCAGCCGCTCGCGCGTAGTAGCGCCGGTCCCAATCGCCCTCGGCCGCCAGCGTGTCGATCGCCTCCACCAGGTCCGGTCGGGGAGGCAGGAACCGCATGGTGAGCGCCCGCCCGGCGATTCTCGTCCCCGGCTGGGTGCTCGTGAAGCCGCGCACGTAGTTCACCCGATACTCGCCGAGCGTGCTCCAAATCGACTCGAGCGGCAGGTCGGCCAGCTGGTCGAGCTGGTCGTCGGTCACGGTGCTCTCCGGACGACCGAGGATATCCATGATGGGAGAGAACGTGGTCCGGTTCGCGCGCAGGCCGTCCGGCGCCGGCACGTCCGCGGGAGGCTGGGCCACGGCCAGGGCCGCGAGCGAGAGCCCACTCGCGAACATCATCGTCATCACTCGCATCGTGCTCCTCCTCATCGGGCTCCGTGCAGCGCCAGCAAGCGGGCCCGCTCGGTCTGGGTCAACGGCAGGAAGCCGGTGTCGTCGATCTCGGCGGTCAGGGGCTGGCACGGGCCACACATCAATGTGTGCGCCTCTTCGTTGTGACTCAGGCCCAGCGCGTGGCCGAGCTCGTGGGCCACGACATGACTCGACACCATCGGATCCGACCGATACGGCCCGCGCACTCTTCGGACCACGATGAGGTGTCGCACCGGCTCGGTCCGAGGCAGGGGCCAAGCGTAGGACATGATGTCCTGACTCGAGAGCAGAAGGACAATGTCGCCCTCCAGACGGCCGAATGCGTCTGGCGGATCGGGCTCGAACCCTCCGGTCGGCAGTTGCTGGATCGCCCGCGTGGCCACCTGCCGCGCATACGTCTCGAGACTCCTGGCGAGCGGATCCGCGACACGCACCTCTGGCGCTCCGATGCGCAGCGTCAGCCCCAACTCGGCCAGTCGGTCGTTCCAGAAGCCGATCGCCTGCTCGACCGGCGCCAGCCGATCGTCGTCGGCGGCCGCCACCAGCACGACCATGGCACGCTCCTGGGCCGAGAGCGGAGCCGCGGCGACGACCGAGACGAGCAGCGGGACGAGCAGGATCCGCACGACGGGCCGAGCCTATCACCAGGCTGGGCCCACGCCCTATGACGGGCCAGCTCCGCCGCGGGCCGCGAGGAACGCGTCGACAGCGTCGATGAGCGGCGGGCCGTCGGTCAACGCCGGATCATTGTGGTCGAGGCCCGACAGCATCACGAGTTCCTTGGGTCCCGTCAGACGCTCGAAGAGCCGGCGGCTCTGCGCGGCCGGCACGACACGATCGCGGTCTCCGGCGAGCACCAGCGTCGGCACCGTCAGTGCATCAGCCAGATCGATGGACGCGAAATGGTCCTCGAGCAACCACCCGACAGGCAAGAAGGGGTAGTGGGCGCCTCCAACCTCCACCAGTGACGTGAAGGGCGACCGCAGCACCAGGGCCGCGGGCGGGTGAGCGGCCGCCAGTTCCACCGCCACCCCTGACCCAAGCGACTCGCCGAAGTAGGCCAGGCGATCACGCTCGACGTCGTCCCGGCCCACCAGGTGCGCCAGCGCGGCCCGCGCGTCCTCCCTCAGGCCCCCCTCGGTCGGGCGCCCCGGATTCCCTCCAAAGCCCCGGTAGTCGAGCAACAGCACCTGGTAGCCGCGCGCTCGAAGCGCCTCGGCCAGGCCGGCCCGATGCGACCGGTTGCCGGCGTTGCCGTTGAACACCAGGACGGTCCAGGTCGCCTCGCCCGCGGGCTGGGTAAAGAACCATCCGTGCAGCGTGAGTCCGTCGGCGGTCGAGAGCCGCACCGACTCCACACCGGACAAGCCGAGCCGCTCGGGTGACGGCACATCATCGAACGGAAAGTAGATGAGTGAGCGCTGGAAGACCCAGGCCAGCAGGAGCATCGCTCCCACGAACAGCCCGAGGGTGACCAGCGTCCCCATGAGCGCGAGGACCGGCCGCCGGCTCACGGCAACAGGCCGAGCACCACGTCCCGCACAGTCGCCCATTCGTCTGCGTCGGGCGCGACCACTTCGAAGTGACCGGCCTCGGCAAACAGGGTCAAGCCGACCGAAGCGCCGCTCCCCGCGGCCTTCTCCGCATAGGCGCGGCCAAAGGCGTCGGGAACGATGGTGTCGAGGCTGCCGTTGACCAGCTGGTGGGGTACCGTCGCGGGCAGCAGTTCAGCGGGTGAGGCCTGCGCATACCGCTCCGGATACTCGTCGGGCGTCCCTCCCACGAGTTGCGCCGCCACATTCCCGCACACGCCGTCGGCCAGCGCCTGCCGCAGATCGTCAACGCCGGCCAGGGACACCGCTCCCGCCACCTCCAGCGGATCGTCGCCGGCGAGGGCCGCGTCGTTCAACCGGTAGCGCTCGCCGAGCCAGAGGGCTAGGTGCCCTCCAGCCGAGTGCCCCGCGACCACGACTCGGCCAAGGTCCAGCGCATGCTCGTCAGCGAGCGTACGGAGATGGTCGACGCCCGCGCCAACGTCGCGGAAGGTCCCCGGCCAGCCGCCACCCTCGTCGCCGACACGGCGATACTCGATCGTCCAGGTGGCAACCCCTTCGGCCGTCAGCGCCGCGGAGAACCGCCCGATGTAGTCCAGGGGAATGTCGGACCGCCAGCACCCGCCGTGGACAACCACCACGACCGGGTGCGGCCCCTCCCCCGCCGGCAGCCGCAGATCGCCAAACTGCAACGGATGGTCCCCATACCGCAGCCGCTCGTACCCCTCCGGGTTCGACCACTGCAACGCCGCAGCCGTCTGAATCGTCCCCGGCCCCTGCGCAAACGCCTGATCCCGCACTCCGCCGCTGAGAACGAGCCCAACTGCAAGGGCCCAGACGGAGCACAGCCCCCGCTCTACCTGAAGCCTGGAGCCTGAAGCCCGAAGCCGCCGTTCGCCGGTCGGAGCACGGTTCACCTCACACCCCTCCGAACCAGTGGAAGCCGAAGTCGGAGCTGAGGCCGCCGGTGCCACGACGGATACCGGCCAGTGAGTCGACCACCTCGATCGACTGGATGAACTTGATGTTCTTGTAGCCGCACTGCCGTTCGACCCGGAGCCGGAGCGGGGCGCCATTGCCGACCGGCAGCTCCTCGCCGTTGAGCCCATAGGCCAGGATGGTCTGCGGGTGCACGACCTCGAACATGTCGATGCTTTCGTACCAGCGGTCGACGCCGTGAAAGACCACGTAGCGCGCTTCCGGCTTGACGCCACCCGCCGCCTCGAGCAGCAACGACAGGGGCGCACCGGTCCATTCGGCGATCGCCGACCAGCCTTGCTCGCACACATGGGCCGTGATCTGCGTGCGCGCCGGCAGCGCCTTGATGTCGGCCAGCGAGAACGAACGCGGTTGCTGGACGAGACCGCCGACCGGCAGCGCCCAGTGGCGGAACTGCTCGCTGACGTGCTGCTGGTAACGCTCGTCGTCGGGATTGGTCTGCCCCCAGGTCGGGAATTCCGGAGCGATGTGCTCGCGTCCGAACTCGCGCGCCAGCGGCTGATCCCGCTGCAACCAGCGGCTGGTGCTCATGGTCAGGACGTCGGCGGCCCCGATGAGTCCGCTCCGCACCGTCGGAGGGCGGAACGTATCGGAACACCCGGTGGTCAGCAGGCCCCCGAGCGCGGGCACGCTCACCAGCATCCGTCGACGGGAGATCCCTGGCTGACGCCGGGTCGGAACTGGCGACACACGTCTGTCACTCATTGCGCTTCCTCGGGAACACGAAAACGTCCGGTCACCATGGCCCGGCTCCGGTTCACGGCGCCGGCCAGCAGCACCTCCAGGACGTGAACCACGACAAACAGCACGAAGACGACGGTGCCGATGGTGTGCAACGTCCGCGCCGTCTGGCGACCACCAAACAGATCCAGCAGCCAGGGCCAGGCGGCGGCGAACGCGGGGGCCTGGGCCAGACCGGTCAGCAGCATCAGCGGCACGAACACGAACACCATGAAGCTGTAGGACAGCTTCTGCAGCGTGCCGTAGCGCGTAGCCGCCGTGCGGGCTGGCGACGACCAACGAAAATGGTCCCGCACTTCGGCCGAAAGTGACGAGGCGCGCAACTCGTCGCGCGCGGGCCAGAGACGCTCACGAAAGTGACCGGTCCAGGCGCTCCAGACGGCGTAGACCACCCCGTTGATAAGGAACACCCAGGCGGAGGTGAAGTGGTAGTTCCGGCCCCACATCCGGTTGCCCAGTTCACCCGCCTCGTCCCAGGACAGCCCCCAGTCCGACAACCGGAAGATCGCGGGATACCCCTGGTAGCCCGTATGCCCCCAGTAGAGCTCGGGGAAATCGAGAAAGATGTGGATACCGCTCAGCAGCAGGTAGCCGCCGGCGATGACATTGATCCAGTGGCAGATCCGGACGTTGTAGCTGTGGAGGGCTACCCAGCGCCGGGCCTCGGAGGGAGCCGGCTCGGCCGTCGTCGACGCCACGGCGCTACTGTCCACCACCTTCGGTGCGCTCGGGGCGCCCACGTGCGAACGCCTGCTGGTCGTACTGCTCGTCGGTCAAGTAGGTCATGCCGAGCCAGACGTGCGACATCTCGTCGACCCCGCGCTGGCCGAAAACCACCCACTGATCCGGATCCGGATTCAGTGGGTTCGCGGCGGTGTTGTCCCACAGGCTCGTGAATAGCAGCGTCGTACCGGCCGGCAGCAACGGCTTGGCATGGTCGGCGAACAGATACGAGATCTGCCAGATGTGACTATAGCGATCCACCTTGGCCAGCATCTCGCGCCGGCCGTCCGGATAGATCGCCTCGACCGACTGTTCCTTCCCCCGCATGTGCATGTGTGGCCGGAAGCTGTGCACCAGCGCCGCGCGGTCGAGCTTGTGGATGCCCTGCTGCGCCTTGAAGGAGTGGGGCGGAATCACGATGTCGCCCGCCCAGGGCATGTCCCCGCCCTGATCGACCGTGAACCGCACCTCACCCTGGGTCTCGAGCGCCGGCTCATCTCCTTCCGGATAGAACCAGAGCCCCACCTCGACGATATCGTTCGGCACCTCGACATCGATCGGGTAGTAGTGCAGGTTCCAGCTCACGGTGCCGCCCGGCTCGATCTTCATGCCGACATCGTCCGGGAACACGTCGCCCGGCTTGCCGACGCCGTAGCGCCCGAGCGCCCGGAGCCGTCGGCTCCCATCGGGTAACTCCTGCACCAGCTGGGCATGCCCGTGATGCACGACCTTCGTGCCCTGCGGATAGGCCGGCTTGAACTCGGAGGCCCGGACCCAGCGGGGCCCCTCCAACCCATCGAACGGCAGGCTCGGGGTCCACCACTGATCCTGGGCGTTCGGCTTGACGGTGTAGGGCGCCGAGCGCACCACGAAGTCGGGTGGCCGCCCCAGTTCCTCGGCGAGTGTCCACTCGCCACCGACCGGCCATTCGACGGGCGGGGGCGCCAGCGCCGGATCACCCTCCGGCGCGCCGGCATCCACCCAGCGACCGATCGTCGCGATCTGGTCGTCGGTCAGCGAGATGTCGTTCTTGTATTCCTGGATCCCGACCGTGCGATCGAGGTGCCAGGGCGGCATGACCCGCTGCTCGACGCGACTCTTGATCGTGAAGGCGTGCCGCCGGGCATCCTGGTAGGTCAGCAACGCCATCGGCCCGATCCCGTCGGGCCGATGGCAGCTGCCACACTGCTGTTGCAGGATGGGCGCCACATGCTCCGCGTAGGTCGGCGCCACCGTCTGCGCCCAGGAGGCGCCAGCTGACAGCACCAGCGCAAACACCCCGACCGCCGGAAGACCTCGCTGCATCGCTCGAACTCCGTCTCTGGAGCCCAAAGCCCAGAGCCTAAATCCCAAAGCCGAGGGGTCCCTATGGCGTAACCGTAACCCTGACATACGCGTTCGTCCAGCAGCAATGGAATTCGAACCCGTAGGTGGGGTTCCGCGGGCCCGGGTCGTTGATCGCCTGCACCCGCAGCAGGTACTCCCCTGGGGCCGCGAACCGTGCGGCCGTCGTCCCGCGCCCGATCGCATCCGCCACGATCACCTCGGCCGCGGTGAACGACACGTCGCCCTCGCCCTGATGTTTCGTCCACCCGAGCCAGGTCCCAGGCTCGGGATGCTCGACCCACACCGGGAGTTCGAGCGGCTCATCCACCGCGACGGTGCGCTCGGCCACCAGTCCGTTCCGACCGTAGGCCTGCGGTTCGGCCTCAGCCAGGCGGATTCGAGGCGCGTCGCCCCCCCGTCCCGGTGAAGAGCGCTCCTCGAGCACGTAAGCCGGGAGCAGATGCCCTGGCACTGAGAGGTCCTCGCCCTGCGTGTTCAGGGTCCAGACGATCCGCTGGTCGCCAAAGTCGGCGGGCACCTGGACCGTGAACACGCACCAGTGATGACGGAACTTGTTGGTCAGCGAGGGATCCGGCACCGGGTCGAAGCGTGTTGGTTGCCCACCGTCGTACTCCGCCGGCGCGATGTGGTTGGCGGCTCCGAGCGGTATATCGAACGCCTGCTCGGTGTTGAGGTTGAAGTAGCCGAAGCAGATGGTGGCGGTACCGTCATCGTTCGCGTACCAGCCGTCGTAGATCGGAATCACCGGCTGGCCGGTCGGCCGTATCGTCGTCTCGCTGAACGGCCGCTGCGAGAACGGAATCTGCTGCGCCTCGGCCGCGCCGGCGCCCAGCAGCATCGAGAGCACCCCGAACACGCCGACCAGCTTGAGCACTATTCGTTTCCTGAAGCCTGACGCCCGTAGCCTGAAGCCCAAAGGAACTCGCTAAAAAATCGCGATCGCGTTCACGGGCGAGCCGGTGCCAGTCTCGACGGCCAGCGGCCCGGCCACGAGCATGAACTCCCACCGGTTCAGACGCGCGGCGGTCTCGGCCAGCGCTTCGAGATCCTGGTTGTCGAACAAGTCGACGCCCAGGGCCACGATCGTCACCTGGTGGACCGGCAATCGCACGCTCTCGATCTGCGACGGTACGACGTCCAGCGCCGCGTCGCTCCCCAGGAACGCGATGTCACGAGCCCGCACCCACGGCATGGTCGAGGTGTGCAACCCGGCCGCCTCCTGGGACACGGCCCACGGCCCCACGTCAGCTCGCCGCGCCCACCGCCCGGTCCGGATGAACACCGCGTCGCCTGGACGCACGGTCACGCCGGCCATCTCCTCGAACGCTTCGAGATCTTCCTGGTAGATCGGCGTACCCGGCTCGAGATAGTCCACGCCCTTGAGGCGTGGGATGTCCATCAGCACGCCCCGGGTCACGATGCCGCCGTGCAGATTGATGATGGACGACGTCGGGCACCCGTCCTCGGTGACCGTGTTCTGGGAGACGCCGTTGTACATCTGTCCCTTGTAGAAGATATGACAGAGGGCGTCGATGTGGCTGTGCGAGTAGCCGTGATAGCTGATGGTGTAGTTGTCGCTCACCGAGCCATAGTCGGCCGGCTCGGCGTCAGGATCGGGCACGCCGAGCATCCGGCGCTGGAACGGGAACGGCACATCGGGCGCCTCTTCGGTGATGAGCGGATGCTCGAGCGAGACGGTGATCCCTTCGGTCACGAGTGACACCGCCTCGAGTCGCTTGGCCGGCGTGATGAGGTTGGCGGCCCCAAGCTGGTCGTCATCGCCCCACCGCCCCCAGTTGGAGAGCTCGGTCATCATCTGGTCGAAGTCGGCCTGCGTTAGATCGCGCGAGGGAGGCGTGACCTCGGGCGGCACGTAGTCCGGCGCCGCCTGGGGCGCGGCGGCCTCGGCTGGCGCCTCGGACACCGGCGCGGCGCCTCCGCATGCCAGGGTGGTCGAGATTCCGACCACGAGTCCCGTCAGCACTCCAGCCCGTCTTCGCCCGTTTACACGCATCATCTACTCCTGGGCCTCCCGGCCCGGTCGCGTCTCGCTGTCGAGTGCGGTACGATAGCAGGTTCTGTCGACTCTGTGAGGCGTCTCTCTCTCGAAGGACTTTGCATGTCTGCTGCCAATATCGTCTGGACCAAGATCGACGAGGCCCCGGCCCTCGCGACCTACTCACTGCTCCCGATCGTACGCGCCTTTACCAAAGGCACCGGCGTCGAGGTCGAAACCCGCGACATCTCGCTGGCCGGCCGGATCATCGCGGCGTTTCCCGAGCGTCTGAACGACGACCAGCGGATTCCGGACGAGCTCAGCTGGCTGGGCGAGCTGGCTAAGACGCCGGCCGCCAACATCGTGAAGCTGCCCAACATCAGCGCCTCGGTACCCCAGCTCCAGGATGCGATCGCCGAGCTCCAGGGGCAGGGGTACGCGATCCCCGACTACCCGGAGGAGCCATCGAACGACGAGGAGCGCGCCCTGCAGGCGCGGTTCGCCAAGGTCCTCGGCTCGGCGGTGAACCCGGTGCTGCGTGAAGGCAATTCCGACCGTCGCGCTGCGGGCTCGGTCAAGCGACACGCCCAGCAGCACCCGCATCGGATGATGAAGGACTGGCCCGAATCCGGGTCCAAGACCCGCGTGGCGCACATGGACGACGACGACTTCTTCGGCAGCGAGCGGTCAGCCACGATGACCGCGGCCGGTGATGTCCAGATTCAGTTCGTAGCCGCCGACGGCGCCGTCACCGTGCTCAAGGAGCAGGTCGCGATCGAAGCGGGCGAGGTGATCGACGCCGCGGCGATGAACGTTACCGCGCTCAGGGCGTTCTTCGCCCGCACCATGGAAGAAGCCAAACGGGACGGTACGCTGCTCTCGCTGCATCTCAAGGCGACCATGATGAAGGTATCCGATCCGGTCATGTTCGGGCACTGCGTCTCGGTCTATTTCCAGTCTGCACTCGAAAAGCACGCTGCCCCCCTGGCCTCGGTGGGCGCGAACGTCAATCACGGATTGGCCGGCGTGCTCGACAAGCTCGACCGCCTGCCCGACGAGCAGCGGCGCGCGATCGAAGCCGACATCACCGCGGTCTATAACGAGCGTCCGCCGCTCGCCATGGTCGACTCGCGGAGGGGCATCACCAACCTGCACGTACCGAACGACGTGATCATCGACGCCTCGATGCCGAACGTCGTGCGGGACGGGGGCCGGATGTGGAACAGCGGTGACGCGCTGCAGGACACGGTCGCCATGATCCCGGACCGCAGCTACGCCACGATGTACCAGGCGATCATCGAGGACTGTCAGCAGCATGGGCAGCTCGACCCCGCCACCATGGGCAGCGTATCGAACGTGGGCCTGATGGCGCGCAAGGCGCAGGAGTACGGCTCGCACGACAAGACGTTCATGGCGCCAGGCGAAGGCGTGATCCGGGTGGTCGACGGCAGCGGGGCGACGGTGCTCGAACAGGCTGTGGGCGCCGGTGACATCTTCCGGAT
>CAJWMX010000045.1 GCA_913043805.1 uncultured Acidobacteriota bacterium
CTCGAAGAGGACGGTGTGGAGGGCCGAATGTTGTTACGAACGACACACGCGTTGATGGCGCCGCTGGCTGCGATGTCGCTGATGGCCTGTGGCGCCGCCCCGGCGGCCGGGCCCGCCGCCGATGCGCCGCCAGAGCCCCCCGTTCACTACTTTCCCCCTGTCGATGCGGGCGGTGAGTGGGAGCGAACATCGACGATCGAAGCGGGCTTGGACCCGGCCGCGGTCGCCGCCGCCCTGAGCTTCGCTCGCGAGCAGGGCTCGAGCGGTGTCGTGATCCTGTTCGACGGCCGGATCGTGGCTGAGGAGCGGTGGGAGGTCGGCGATCCGACCGCTCGCTACAGCCGCATGGTGACCGGTCGGACGGCGAGCGGCCACGCGGTCGAGGATGTCGCCTCGGTGCAGAAGAGCGTGGTGTCCTTCCTGGTTGGCGTGGCCGAAGGTAAAGGGGTGCTCGACCTCGACGCACCGGTCAGCGACTACCTGAGCGCGGGGTGGTCGTCAGCGCCCGTGGACAAGGAGGAGGCCATTACCGTGGAACACCTGCTCGCGATGACGAGCGGACTGGGGATCGACGGCAGCTACGAAGTGCCTCCGGGCGAGCGGTGGCAATACAACACCCGGATGTACTCGAAGATGCTCGGGGTACTCGAAGCGGCCACGGACCTCTCCACCGACGACTACACGCGACAGTGGCTGACCGAACCCACCGGCATGGCGGATTCTGGATGGACTCCCAGGCCCCGGGTTGGAAACCAGGATGCGAACGCGGTCGGGTTCTCGACGAGCGCGCGCGACCTGGCCCGGTTCGGACTCATGCTGCAACGTGCTGGCCGATGGGAGAGCGACGACCTGCTGGGCAACGTCGGCTACATCGGTCGGTCGACCTCGCCGAGCCAGACGCTGAACGAAGCCTACGGCTACCTGTGGTGGCTGAACGGTCAGGCCTCGGGCCTTCGGGCGGGAGGGCAGGCGTTCTCCGGCAGCTACATCCCCTCGGCCCCGGACGATCTGTATGCGGCGGCCGGCGCACTCGGGCGAATGCTCTACGTCGTGCCGAGCCGCAAGCTGGTCGTGACCCGGCTTGGCGACGCGCCCGGCGCCGGCTTCAACCCCGAGTTCTGGCGGCTGCTGCTGGGAGGGTCGTCATGACCGCGGCCACAACGCTCGAGCGCCTAGCGGCGTGTGCCGGGCGCTGGGAAGGTTCCAACCGTCTGCACGATCCGCACACCGGTCAGCCGGAGGACACGACCTTCGGCGCGGCCCTCTCCGTCCTGCTTGGCGGACGGTTTCTCCGTCTCGACTACAGCTGGGTGTATTAGGGGGCGGATCAGGCGGGGTCGTTGCTCATCGGCTATCAGTCCGACCGGGCGATCGTGACCGTGCACTTGATCGATTCCTGGCACATGTCCGAAAGCGTCATGCTGTGTCAGGGGACGGCTGGACCCGACGGATCGATCGACGTTCGAGGGACCTACTCGGCCGGCACGGGTCCGGACTGGGGCTGGCGGATCGCGCTCGGCTGCCCCGAGCCCGACCGGGTCGAGATGGTCACGCACAACGTCGACCCGGAAGGGCAGGAGGAGGTGGCGGTGGAATGCGAGCTTCGCCGCCGGACCGGTGGCAAGGCGCGAGGACGGAGCATGCTGGTGGCACGTGACCGACGAAGCAACGCCGCCAGCGGTTCGTCTCGCGTGTCGGCCTAGACGCGGTAGTAGTCGCCCTGCCAGTCCTTGATCTCCTTCTTGATCGGGCCGGCCGACTCGAGGTTCTGGTCGAGCACCTTCCTGGCGAGGTCGGGAAGCTCAGCATCGCGGGCGAACCGCATTCCCACCATCTGCTGGGGACTGAACTCGTCGATCCGGCCCTGTAGGTCGTCCGGAAGCAGGTCCTTCATCCGAAGCCGCATTTCGAGCCTGATGACGCGGTCCTGCGCCCCGAGCGCGAACACACGACCAAACACGGCGGTGAAGAAGAGCGCGACCCCGACGATCGCGTTCAGCACGGCGTCGAAGGTCCAGATACCAACCACGCTGTAGATCGCATAGAGGGCGTTGACCAGAAGCGTCGGCAGCACGAAGTAGTGAAAGCCCGGTACCCACTTGGTGTGGTTGCTCAGGTTCTGTCCAGCGTGGTCAGACATCAGCTCTCCTTGTATCCCGGGTCCCACGTCGGCGGGACACTGTCGGTATGATCGAGTCTCGTGGCCACTATAGTGCAGTCACATCGACACGAGTCGAACAAGGAGGACCGAGGTGAGTGACCTCGCATCGAAGGAGTGTGTGCCGTGCCGCGGCGGAGTGCCCCCGCTGACGGGCGACGAGCTCGTGACCTACCAGACGCAACTCGGGGGCGGGTGGCAGGTGGTCGAGGAACATCACCTCGAGAAGACCTACGAGTTCGAGGACTTTCGGCAGGCCCTCGACTACACGACCAAGGTAGGTGAAATGGCCGAGGCGCAGGGCCATCACCCGGACATCTACCTGGCCTGGGGCGTCGTCAAGGTCACCATCTGGACGCACAAGATCGACGGGCTGACGGAGAGCGATTTCGTCTTCGCCGCCAAGTGCGACGCTCTCCGATAGGGCCCTCGCGTTCGCTCACGCCCAGGCGACGGGATCACCGACGGTAATCGCTCCGTCGTCGAGCACCTGCGCGAAGACGCCGCCACGCCAACCGGGGTCGAGGGCCGCCTGCAGACCGGGCTCGGCCTGATCCATCAGCGCGCACGGGCGCGTCTCCCCTCGGATCCGCAGCCGGCATGTCCCGATCCGTAGTACGCGTCCGCGTGTATGAGTCAGGCGGATGCCTGACACAAGAAGGTTCGCCCGGCGGAGCACCGGGTCGACGGGCGCAGCCATCGCCTCGACCACCTCGTCCCAGGTAGCGGTGTCGACGAGCGTCACTTGCCGCCAACCGCCCTGGTCTGCGTTGCCGAGGATGCCCCGACCCGCCACCAGTTCCGCGGCGTCGGCGTAGTCCATCTGGCCCCGCCGGGCCCGCTTGATCCAGATGTTCTCCAGACGCCCCACCATGGCCGCCACCTTGCCCCCTCGCCAAAGCCCAAAGCCTAAAGCCTAAAGCCCTGGGGGCGCCAAGCCTAGAGGCGCCCAAGTGATAAGATCAACGGTTCATGAGTACGGAGAATGCGGTGACTGACGGCAAGGCAAACGACGCACGAACGGATCTCGACGCGTGGGTGCGCGAGATCATCGAGTGGCACTTCAATCCCGACACCGGCTGCCCGTTCTGGCTCGACTGGGCCGAGAAGGCCGGTTGGGATCCGCGGCAGGAAGTCGGCGGGTTCGACGACCTCCGGAAGTTCCCGCATTTCGAGGACGAATGGCTCCGCGGCGGGCCCGTGCGTCGCTGGGTGCCGACGGCCTACGCCGACCGCCCGACGTTCGTGTTCGAAACCGGCGGTACCACCGGGATCCCGAAGAGTCGGGTGGCCCAGGAGGACTTCCGGATCGACTACGAGCTGTTCTCCGACACGCTTCCCGAAGACCGATTCCCGCGCGGCAGCAACTGGTTGATGCTCGGCCCCAGCGGTCCCCGCCGCCTGCGGCTCGCGGTCGAGCATCTGGCGCAGCATCGGGGCGGCATCTGCTTCTGTGTCGATCTGGATCCGCGGTGGGTCATCAAGCTGATCAAGAAGGGCTGGCACGAGCACCTGAAGGCGTATCAGGACCATGTCATCGACCAGGCCGTGACCGTCCTGTCAGCCGGGCATGACATCAAGTGCATGTTCTCGACGCCGAAGCTCCTCGAAGCGCTGGCCAACCGTTTGGAAGAGAACGGATCCAGTCTGAAGGAGACCGGGATCCAGGGTATTTTCGCCGGCGGCACCGAGTTCACGCCGCAGTGGAATCGGTTCGCCCATGAGGAGCTCCTGGACGGGATCTACATGACCCCGACCTATGGGAACACCCTGATGGGGCTGGCGGCGAGCCCCCCGAGCGGACCCGAGAACGGATACAAGATCACCTATTACGCCCCGCAGCCGCGGGCGGTCATCCAGGTGGTCGACCCCGACGACGCCGAGAAGGTGGTCGGCTACGGCGAGACCGGCCGCGTCATGTTGACGACGCTGACCAAGGAGTTCTTCGTGCCACGGTTCCAGGAACGGGACGAGGGCGAGCGCGAGCCGCCCTGCGAGCAGTATCCCTGGGACGGTGTGAGCGGAGTCCGGCCGTTCAGCCGGCTGGCGTCGGCGACGACGGTCGGCGTCTATTAGGGACTCTGGCTCGGCGACGGGCGTCAAAGAGAGGACGGGCAGTGGTGAGGATTTGCGACGGACAGCGGTGGCGAATGGTGGCGACGGGGTTGCTGGTCTCGAGCGCCGTGGCGTGCGGTGGCGGAGGCGACGCGCCGATGCCGGCCGAGGAGCCAGTTGAAGAGGTTCCGGCCCCGGTCGAGGACCGGTCTTCGATGACCCCCAGCGTCGGTTTCGTATCGCCGACCGACGGTGCGACCGTGTCGAGCCCGGTTTCGATGGAGTTCATCGTCTCGAACTACAACATCTCGCCGGTGCCGCAAGAGGTCGAGACCCCACGGCAAGGGATGGGACATCACCACGTGGGCATCGACACCGAGTGCCTCCCGGTTGGCGAGGTCGTGCCGCAGGGCGACCCCTGGGTGCACTTCGGCGATGGGTCCAAGACGTTCGAAACCATGTTGGAACCGGGCCAGCACACCCTGACCCTGCAGTTGGGTGACGACGAGCACCGCACGCAGGAAGGCCTGTGTACGTCCATCACCATCACCGTCGAGTAGGAGTCGCGCCGTGATTCACTTTCCAGTTCTTCGGTGGGGTGAGCCCTATCAGAGTCTCGAAACGACCGAGGTCCGCCATTTCTCGACCGGCGAGCCGGTGGCCGAGGTCAGTCAGGCCAATCCCGGGATCGTGGCTCGCGATCTTCGCAAGGGGTCGGAGCGGGCGCGTGACGCGCTGCGGGAGATCCCGTGCGCCGACCTGCTCGAGATGGTCAAGAAGGGCGGAGAGCTCTTCAAGACGGCGGACCTGCCGTTCGGCGACGGCGTGCAGACGCCGGACGATTTCGTCCGTCAGCAGTCGGCGACCACGGGGCTGCCCGAGCACATGTGCCGGATGAACATGGGCAAGCTCGAGTATGTCCTCAGTCATCTGGACGAGGTCCTGACCTCGCTGACGCGCAAGCTCGACTACGACATCCTGACCCGCGGCTATGGCGAGGAAGACGGCGTCATGCGCAGCTACCAGGCCACCTGCCCGGTGCTCGGGATGGTGCTGCCGTCAAACTCTCCCGGCGTGCACAGTCTGTGGCTGCCGATCATCCCGCTGCAGATCGGACTCGTGCTGAAGCCGGGGCCCCAGGAGCCCTGGACGCCGTGGCGAATGGCGCAGGCCTTCTTCCAGGCGGGTATTCCCAAGGAAGCGATCGCGCTCTATCCCGGCATGGGCGAGGTTGGGGCGGCGGTGCTCAACAACACCCAGCGCAGCCTGATCTTCGGCGGCACCGCGACGGTCGAGCAGTATGCCGGAAACGCCGGGGTCCAGGTCCATGGTCCAGGATTCAGCAAGATTCTGCTCGGCGACGACGTGGTCGACAACTGGGAGCAGTATGTCGATCTGATGGTCGACAGCGTGTTGACCAACAGCGGCCGCGGCTGCATCAATTGCTCCGGCATCTGGGCCTCCCGCCACACGCGCGAAATCGCTCAAGCGGTGGCGGAGCGGATCGGGCCGATTGCGCCCCTGCCGCCCGAGAATCCCGAGGCGGCGCTCGCGGCATTCACCGTGCCGGGCCAGGCGACCGCCATCTCGGGCGACATCGACAACGCGCTCAAGGAGGACGGCGTCGAGGAAGTGTCGGCGCAGTTCCAGGACGGCGGACGGCTCGTCAACCAGGAGCACTGCGACTACATCCGTCCCACGGTCATGCACTGCGCCTCGCCTGAGGTGGCAATGTCGAAGAAGGAGTACATGTACCCCTTCGTCACGGTGGTGGAGTGCCCGCAGGATCAGATGATCAAGGCCATCGGGGCCACCCTGGTCGCCACCGGGCTGACCGAGGACCCGGCGTTCACTCGTTCGCTGCTCGATGCGCGCAACATCGACCGGTTGAACATCGGCCCGGTGCCGACCATCAAGCTCAACTGGCTGCAGCCCCACGAGGGCAACATCGTCGACTTCCTCTTCCGGCCGCGCGCATTCCAGAGGGCTGGATAGGGGAACGACCTTGCTGACCGTCTCCGACCTCGCCAAGTCGTATCCGACCCCGCGGGGGGCGTTAGAGATCCTCAAGGACCTCACCTTCTCACTGGCGCCCGGCGAGGCGGCGTCCATCGTCGGGCCCTCCGGGAGCGGCAAGAGCACGCTCCTCTACATCCTGGGAGCGCTCGAGCCTCCGACCACGGGCACCGTCTCGCTCGACGGCGTCGACCCCTTCGCGCTCTCCCCCGCCGAACTGGCCGTGTTCCGCAATCAGCGGGTGGGGTTTGTGTTCCAGGACCACCTGCTGCTGCCGCAGTGCACGGTGCTCGAGAACGTCCTGGTCCCGACGCTGGTCGGAACCACGGATGAGGGGGCGGCGGACCGCGCCCGTGGGTTGCTCGACCGGGTCGGCCTGGCCGATCGGATGGACCACCGGCCGGCCGAGCTGTCTGGCGGAGAACGTCAGCGGGTGGCTCTGGCGCGAGCGCTGATTCGGCAGCCGCCCCTGCTGCTGTGTGACGAACCGACGGGCAACCTGGATGGGGCCGCCGGCGGCACCGTGGCGGCGATGCTCTTCGACCTGCATCGGCAGCAAGAGACGGTGCTGCTCGTGGTGACTCACAACACCGGGCTCGCGGCGCGGTGTCCCATCCGATTCGAGCTTCGCGGCCAGCGTCTCGAGCGCACCGACCCATGAGCTTCTGGACCGTTCTTCGACGCAGCCTGGCGCACTTCTGGCGCACCAATCTGGCCGTGCTGGCCGGGGTCGCCGTGGCGGTGTCGGTGCTGGCCGGGGCCTTCCTGGTGGGGAACTCGGTGCGCGCCAGTCTGCGCGACCTGGCGCTCGAGCGGCTGGGCCGGGTCGACCATGTCGTCACCTCTGGACTCTTCTTCCGTGAAGCCCTGGCCGACGAACTGGTCGCGTCGGGTGCGCTCGGCGAGGCCGCGTCGGAGGCCGCGCCGCTCATCGCCATCGAGGGTTTCGCGACGCACCAGGAGAGCGGGAGCCGGGCCGGGGGTATCCAGGTCTACGGCGTCGATGCCCGGTTCTGGGAGTTCCACGGACTCGAGCCTGGCGAGCGTGTTCCCGAGGCGGGTGAAGTGCTGGTGTCGGAAGGACTGGCCCGCGAGCTTGGCGTCGGCACTGACGAGACGCTGCTCGTCCGGGTGCAGAAGCCGTCTTCGATACCCGTGAGCTCGCTCCATGGACGCCGCGACGACCTGGGCCAGACGATGCGGCTGCGGGTGCACGCGGTGCTCGGTGCCGACGAACTGGGGACTTTCTCGTTCCGGCCGCAGCAGGGGGTGGCGCGGGTTGTCTTCGTGCAGCTGGGCCGGATGCAGCGAGAGCTCGAGATCGACGCCCAGGCAAACACCCTGTTGCTGGCCGGCAACCGGAGCTCGGACGCGACCACCTCGGTGAGCGTAGTCGAGGACGCCTTGCGCGCGACGACGCGGCTCGAAGACCTGGGGCTGCGGGTGCGCACGCTCGACGAGCAGGGTGTCCTGGTGGTCGAGTCGGAGGCCGGACTGCTCGACGATGAGACCGTCACGGCCGCGCGTGCTGCCGCCACCGAGGCCGGCATGACCGACCAGTCGGTGCTGACCTATCTCGCCAACGAGATCCGAATGGGCGACCGGGTCACCCCCTACTCTCTGGTGACCGGTCTCGACCTGGGCGCGCTCGGGATCGACCCATCGGTCGATGGGGCCGTGCCGCCCATCGTGATCAACGACTGGACCGCGGAGGACCTCGCCGCGGAGGTCGGCGACCGGATCGAGGTCGAGTACTTCCTGTGGGAGGAAGCGGGCGCCCTGTTGACCGAGGTGGCCGAGTTCGAGGTGGCGGCCATCGTGCCGATCGAGGGACTGGCCGCCGATCAGGACTTCGCGCCTGACTATCCCGGTATCACCGGGGCGACCGATGTGTCGGACTGGGATCCACCGTTCCCGATTGATCTCGAGCTGGTCCGGGACAAGGACGAGGAGTATTGGGACGACCACCGAACGGCCGCCAAGGGCTTCGTGACGCTCGAAGCGGGGCAGGCGCTGTGGGAGTCGCGGTGGGGGCGGGTCACCTCGCTGCGGGTGACCCCGTCGGGCGCCGTCTCGTCGCCGGTAGGGGAGGCTGACGCCGAGGCCTACCGCGCTGCGTTCCGATCCGCGCTGGACCCGCTGGCCACTAGCTTCGTCGTGTTCCCCGCCCGCAGTCTGGCGCTCGAGGCCTCGGCCGGCGTGACCGACTTTGGCGAGTACTTTACCTACTTCAGCTTCTTCCTGGTGGTGTCAGCGCTCCTGCTCGCCAGCCTGTTCTTCCGGTTGGGAGTGGAACAGCGACTGCGCGAGGTGGGCGCGTTGCAGGCGCTGGGGTTCGACCGGCGAGGCGTTCGCAGGCTGTTCTGGGGCGAAGCCACCATCCTCACCTTCGCCGGGAGCCTGCTCGGCATGGCCGGCGCCGTGGCCTACGCCGATCTGATCATGTGGGGGCTCCGCACCTGGTGGGTGGACGCGGTAGGGACCACCCGGCTGATGCTGCATGTGTCGCCGATGTCGCTCGTCGCGGGGCTGGCCGGAGGCATGCTGGCCGCGGTGGGCTCGATCGCGTGGACCTTGCGGTCGGTCGAGGCGGCCACGCCACGCGCGCTGATCAGCGGGTCGCTGCCCGAGACCTCCAAGGCTGGCGGGCCCTCGACGCTGATGCGCCGGACGCCGGCGCTGCTGGGGCTGTTGGGCCTGGCTGCGCTCGGGGCCACGCTGGCCGATCTCATCGGAGACACCGCCGGTTTCTTCAGCGCCGGTCTGCTGCTGCTCGCCGCGATGCTCACCCTCTCGTGGGTCCTGCTGGCGGCTCAGTCGGAGCACGTCGCGGCCATGTCTCCCGGATGGTCCGTGTCCCGGGTCGGGATCCGCAATGCTACCGCGCGCCCCGGGCGGTCGGTGCTTTGCATCACCCTGATCGCCTTTGCCGCCTTCATCATCGTCGCGGTGGATGCGTTCCGCCGCGATGGGGGGGACCCCACGTCAGACCCGAAGTCGGGCACCGGCGGGTATCCGCTCCTGGCCGATGCGCTGCTGCCGGTGGTCCACGATCTCTCGAGCGAGGACGGCCGGACCGAGCTCGGAATCTCCAGCTTCGACGACGAGATCTTCGGCGCGGCGACGTTCGCGAGGTTCAGGGTCAGGCCGGGCGAGGATGCGAGCTGCTTGAATCTCTATCAGGCCAAGAACCCGAAGCTGCTGGCTCCCGATCCGGCCTTCGTGGCGGAAGGGCGCTTCGGGTTTGGCGCCTCGCTGGCCGAGACGCCCGAGGAAGAGGCGAACCCGTGGCTGTTGCTCAACCGACAGTTTCCCGACGGAGCGGTTCCGGCCATCGCCGACGCGACATCGCTGGCCTACGCGCTGCACCTGTCGGTCGGCGACGACTTCATCTTGAATCGGGACGGTGGCAACCCGATCACCTTGCGGATCGTCGCCGCGCTGACCGACAGCATCTTCCAGGGAGAGCTGATCATCGGCGAGTCGGCCTTCCTTCGCGAGTTCCCGGAGTACGAGGGTTATCGGTTCTTCCTGATCGACGCCCCCGCCGCTCAGAGCGCCGAGGTGACCGCGGCGCTCGAGGATCGCCTGTCGGACTACGGCTTCGACATCACCTCGGCCGGGGAACGCCTCGCCGCCTTCCACCGGGTCGAGAACACGTATCTGGCGACCTTCCAGACCCTGGGGGCGCTTGGGCTGCTCTTGGGGACGCTGGGGCTGGGCGCGGTGTTGCTCCGGAACGTGCTCGAGCGGCGACTGGAGCTGGCGTTGCTGCGGGCCGTGGGCTACGACGCGGGCGCCGTGTCGCGCATGGTGCTCGTCGAGAATGGCCTGCTCCTGTTTGGCGGCTTGGGCGCCGGAACCGTCTGCGCCGTGATCGCCATTGCGCCGGCGTTCCTCGAGCGGGGCGGCGGTTTCCCCTTCGCCTCGCTCGGCGGGTTGCTCCTCGCCGTAGCGCTGGCCGGCCTGCTCTCGTCGCTCGCCGCCACCGTGGTGGCCATACGGTCGCCGCTGCTCGCCGCGCTCCGGTCCGAGTGATCGGTGTCAGGGACCCGGCACGTCACGGTTCTTGACCCCTTCCAGACACTGCCATAGGCTCGATTGAGTGGTCCGCAGTCCTTGCGGGCGCGAGATTCCAGGAGCTCCAGATGACAGCTTTCTCCCGTCTGTTCCTTGTCGCCTTCATGCTCGCGATTGCGACGATGTCGGCGGCGCAGACCAAGCTCTTGCGTTTTCCGGACGTGCACGGCGACCGGGTGGTCTTCGTCTATGCCGGCGACCTGTGGACGGCGTCGACCGACGGTGGCACCGCCACCCGTCTGACGACCCATCCCGGGCTGGAGGTGTTCCCCAAGTTCTCGCCAGATGGCGAGTGGGTGGCGTTCACCGGGCAGTATGACGGCGACGAGCAGGTGTATGTCATTCCGGCCAGTGGGGGCGTGCCGCGACAGCTGACGTGGTATCCCGCTCGTGGCCCGCTCGCCCCGCGGTGGGGCTACGACAACCAGGTCTATGACTGGAGCCCTGACGGACGGTCCATCCTCTTCCGCTCGCTGCGCGACAGCGTGAGTCTGGGTGACAGTCGCCTGTTCACCGTGTCGGTGGATGGCGGATTGCCGATTCCGTTGCCGATGCCCGAGTCCGGCGCGGGAGACCTGTCGCCGGATGGCACCCGCGTGATCTACTCCCCGCTGTTCCGCGACTTCCGCACCTGGAAGCGCTACGAGGGCGGATGGGCCCAGGAACTCTACGTCTTCGACCGCGAGACGCATGACGTGCAGCAGGTGACCGATCACCCCCGGGCCGACCGCGACCCGATGTGGATCGGCAACAGCATCTACTTCACATCGGACCGTAGCGGCACCCTGAACCTGTATGTCGCCGAACTTGGCAGCGGCGAGGTCACCCAGCTGACCGACAGCAGTACCTGGGACGTGCGGTGGCCGGGGGATGACGGCGCCAACCAGATCGTCTACGAGTTGAACGGAGAGTTGCAGCTCTACACCATCGACGCGGATCGGTCAGAGCCACTGTCGATCCTGGTGCCGGATGATGGCGTCGCGATGCGACCGGCTCGCGTGTCGGCGGCGGATCTGGTCGAAGGGGTTGCGCTGAGTCCCAAGGCGGAACGGGCACTGTTCGTCGCGCGTGGTGACATCTTCTCGGCGCCGATCGAGAACGGCACGACCCGCAACCTCACCCGTACGTCGGATGCCCACGAGAAGTTCGCG
>CAJWMX010000046.1 GCA_913043805.1 uncultured Acidobacteriota bacterium
CTCCAGGGCAATGCCGAAGACGACGCTACCGAAGCCGACCGACGCCGAACTGTCGATCCTGCGCGTGCTCTGGAGTCGTGGGGCCTCGACGGTCCGAGAGGTGCACGAGGTTCTCGAGCGAGAGCGGTCGGCGGCCTACACCACCACGCTGAAATTGCTGCAGATCATGACGACCAAAGGGCTTACCACACGGACCGCCGAGGGTCGGGGACATCGCTACGAGGCGAGCCTGCCGGAGGAGGCAACCCAGCAGCACCTGATCGGGGATCTGCTCGACAGAGGCTTCGGTGGTTCGGCGTCGAAGCTGGTCATGCAAGCGCTGGCGGCGCGACCCGCCAGCGCCGAGGAACTCGCCGAGATCCGCCAGCTTCTCGATGACGCGGCAGCCAACCAGAAGCGTGACTGATGCTTGACCTGATGCTGGAGACCGGCGTTGGACGGCACGTGGGATGGACCCTGCTGGAGTTCGTCTGGCAAGGCACACTCGTGGGACTCGCGACGGCGGTGAGCCTCTGGCTCCTCTCGAGCGCTTCGGCCCGAGTCCACTACGTCGTGGCCCTGGTCGGGCTCGTCATCATGCTGGCCTGGCCGGCCGCCAGCCTCGCCCTCTGGACCAGCGCGATGATCGGAGCTCGCTGGATCGGCCTGATGGGTTGAGTTGACAATAGACATATATCTGCATATAAAAATCCGATGCGACGAAAAGCAGGGACGTTGGTGCCGCTCGAGCTGGCGATCTGTGAGGCCGCCGCGCTCCTCGCCAGCCGCGACACCGACGAGTTCCACGGCTATGCGATCGCGAAGGTACTGGGTGACGCGGCCGACGCTCGTTCACTGACCGCCTACGGGACGCTATACCGCGCGCTCGCCCGGCTCGAAAAGATGGGATTGGTGGAAAGCCGCTGGGAAGAGCCGTCGGCCGCCGCGCGCGAAAGCCGACCAGCTCGTCGGCTGTATCGGCTGACCACCGCCGGTGAAACCGCGATCGAACGCAGCCGACGTGGAGAACCGGCCTTTAACCTGGCAGATCAACCGGACGATGGGCTGGCGCCAGCATGAGCCGCACCGCCACCCGCCTGGCCCTCGCCGTCACCCGCTGGTGGACCGGACTCTACACACTCGGAGCCCCACCCGACAGCGCACGGTGACGGCGCGACGAAGTCAGTAACCTCGCCGCGCCGAATTCTGAAAGCGCGGAGTCCCTAAATCCCGGACTCCATGCGGACGGTGATCGTCTCGCACAGGCCTTCGATCGTCCGGTGCTCGTCGTCGCCGATCTGCACGCTGAAGGTGTACTCCCCATCTTCGAGCGTCATTTCCATGCCGTCAGACCCGTCCCCGAAGTGAACCCAGGGGTCCGCGGCCGGAATGATCTCGCCCGCGGGCAAGCATTCGGTGTTCACACCCAGATGGTAGTGCCCCATCCCACCGCGAGGATTACTCGGATCCTCGGGCACCGGGCTGATCTCGAAGTTCTCGATACCGAACGTGAACCCCAGCGGCAACTCGGTGGGGTGGTCGGTCTCGTTGCGGGGCGCCACGAAGAACACCCGCGGGGTCCCGGTCGGCTCGGCCGCCGCGGCCGGCTCAGCTGCGGGCTCGGCGGCCGGCTCGGCGTCTCCGCCACCACCGCATGCCATGGCCCCCACGGTCAGCAGCGCCGTCAGCGCCATTACCCCGTTCCGCTTCAACGTCGTTCCTTCTTCGAACACGTAGTCTCTCCTTCCCCTCAACTCGGTCGTTCTCAGAACCCGACAAGTGATCTTGCTACATCCATCCCGGCCTGTCGAACACCAGGCGCCCGTCGCCTAGGACGGACGATACGCCAGCACGAGGCCAGCCCCGGCCGCCGCCATCACGATACCCAGGAAAAAAATGGGTGACGGACTGTTCTGCGGCGGATTGTAGAGCATCGCGACGAACACGCTCACGACCGGCGCCCCGGCGAACACCAGAGGCGGCACGATGTTGGGCCGGCCACCGTTGATCAGCGCGAACACGATGCCAAGCGCACCCAGGGCGCCGAGGATGCCCGCGGCAAAGGTAAAGGCCATCCCGGTCGAAGAGAACAGATGCCAGCTGCCGGCCCGCGCGATGATCGTGCCCGGAATCAGGATGGCCACCAGCAGGTAGGCCAGCCCCACCATCAGAAAGGCATGCACGCCGCTGCCTCCCAGCCCCACCTGCCCCTTGTGCAACGTCGGGATGTAGGTGCCCCAGCTAAACACGGTCAGCAAGACGAACGGCAACCAGCTACGCATCGAGTTCTCCTTTGGCGGCGAAGCCACCCGCCGGCGCCGACGGGCAGGGACGGCAAACGCCATATTGTATCGTAGGCAGGTGCGCCGGCATTCGGGCCTGATCCCGCTCTCGCACGAGCATCACGACGTACTCGTGGTCGCCCAGGGACTGATTCGTGGCCGGTCCCCGGCCCCCCGCTCCGACTGGCCCCCGCGCCGCGAGGACCAGGTGGCGCGGGTGGTCGCGTTCTTCGATCAGGTGCTCCAGCCCCATTTCGGCTTCGAAGAATCGGTGCTGTTTCCGCTCGCCGAGCGTAAGATGCACCGATCCGCCGAGCTGGTCGAGTCGCTGGTGCGCGAGCACGACGAAGTGCGCTCTCGGCTGGGCACGCTCCGGAGTGACCCGAAGCACGATCTCGACCTCCGCCTCCCGGCGCTCGGGCGGCTGCTGGCGGCGCACGTCCGGCGGGAGGAACGCGATCTCTTCGAAGGGCTCCAGCGGGAGCTCGATGAGGCGGCTCTCGACGCCATCGGCGTCCAGTTGCGCGCGCGTCCTGCGTCCGGGCCATCCTGCCAGCCCCGACACCCGTAGTAGGACCCGCTAGTGCACTGCGCGACCAATTCGTTCACGAATTCGCGGCGGGGCGTCCGGCCTGGCCAGGCGCGACGAGGGAGCATACAGACGGTATTCGACCGAGGAGTAACGCCGCCAGACGGGATGCCGCGCTGCGAATTCGTGAACGAATTGGTCGCGCAGTGCACTAGGGCCGGGCGTCGGCGACCCGAAACAGCAGATCGGCCGACTGAAGGATCTTCTGTCGGAGTCGTTGTGGATAGGACGGACGGTTGTCCAGAAACTGCCGCACGATCGCGGCAGCTTCGGGCGTGGGATGCCCCCCCAGCGACGCCCCCACCCAACCGGCGGGAAAGAAAATATCGCCAGTCTGCTGGATCTCGACGAGCAACTCGAGCGCGGGAAGGATGAATCCGATGGCGTGGTCGACTCGCCTCGGGTGGTGGAGGTGGCCGAGACCGGAGATGACCCACGGCTCCCGCTCCCGATTCGTCGGGTCCCGGAGCGACTCGAAGAAACCGGCGCGTACCTCTGGATCGGCGGACAGCGCCGGACGGATGAACCGGAACCGCTCCAGACGGTCCGGATTCTCGATGCGACCTTCCTGCTGGTCGAGAATGACCGCCGCGTCGTCCACCTCACGCACCGCCAGCGCCTCGGCCAGAGCGATGAAGTCCGGCTCGGCCAGTGGCACGCCTGGCGCGTCCTCTTCCTGGGCCCAGATCCGGCGCATCCGGTCGACGGCAGGCCTGGTGGTGGCCAGACCCCGCCAGGCGCCAAAGTAGGCGGCCTGGATGGTGGGCGCGGTTCCCGCGTCCACGCCAGCCCACAGGGTCCGCTCCACCTCCTCGGCCCAGCGCGCCCGCGTGGATCGATCGATGAGCCGCCAGTAGGTCGTGCGCAGATAGCTCAGCAGCCGTTGGGTGTTCTGCTCCACCGGTTCGGCTCCCAATCCGCGGATGAGCAGCGCCAGCCACACCTCGGGCTCGACCGTACCTTCGAGGACCGCCTCCCACAGATTGGCCCAGGCGACGCCCCGCACCAGCGGGTCGTCGAGCGTCGGCAGATGCTCAAGCAGATAGGCTCGGGTGTCCGGGTCGAGGCGAAACCAGCCGTACTCGAACCCGGCACCGTTGGGCAGCAGGTAGCGTGGCCTGGCACGCCCCGCGAGCGCCTCAACCTCGACCGTAGGCGCATCAAGCCGAACGTCGAGCCGCTCGAGACCCTCCTCATACCCCGCCAGCATGAGCAGCTGCTGCGGCCAGACGCGCCCCTGGTCGTCCGGATCGACCTGCACGACCTCGACCCGGGTCGGCGTGTTCGTCCCCGAGCCAAGTCCCTCGATGTCGATCCGCGGACGCCCCGGCTCGTCGACCCAGACGGCGCTCCAGCCGCCCAGATCCAGATCGGTCCTCTCATCGAGCAGCTCCACCAGCTGTGGCCAGGTGGCATTGGCGTAGCTGTAGCGCTCCAGATACTCCCTGAGCCCGTCTCGAAGTTCCGTCTCTCCGAGCAACTGCTCCAGATGACGCATGACGATGGGGGCCTTCTGATAGATGATCGGCCCATACAACGCGCCGGCCTCGTTGAGGTTGTCGAGCGGTTGCCGGATCGGGTTCGCCCCGACGGTGCGATCGACGCTGTAGGCGGTGTCGTGATGCGCCAGAAAGAACCGCAGGTCGTGCCGCACGTCCGGAAAGGTGGGATGCACGATCTTCGCCGCCATGAAGTTGGCGAACACCTCCTTGGTCCACACGTCATCGAACCAGTTCATTGTCACCAGATCACCGAACCACATGTGGGCAGTCTCGTGCGCAATGAGGCTGGCTCGAGACAGCAGCTGCGACTGGGTCGCGGACTCGTCCAGAAACAGACTGCCTTCCCGATAGAAGATGGCGCCAGGATGCTCCATGCCGCCGTACTGAAACGGCGGTATCAAGGCGAAGTCGAACTTCTCGAACGGGTAGGCGATCCCGGTGTAGTCCTCGAGCCAGGCCAGCGCCGTGGCATGCAGGTCGAAGATGACATCCCTGTTGCGGGCGACCTTCGCCTCGTCCGTCTCGCGGTGCAGCATCCGCATTCGACGACCGTCGATGTCCGCTTCCTCCACCTCGAAGGCGCCCACCGCGAACGCGAACAGGTAGGTCGGGAGGGGCGCCGTCTCGGCGAAGCGCCAGCGTGTGAAATCAGGCTCGGACGGGCCCGCCGCGCCCGGCGCCCCGCTCGCGCCATTGGCCACCGCCACCCAGTCCGAAGGGATGTCGAGGGAGAGCTCGAAACGAGCCTTCAAGTTCGGCTGGTCGAACAGCGGCAGCGAGAAGTGGGCCCGGTCTGGCACGAAGAGGGTATAGAGAAACTCGTCGTTTCGGTTCAGCGCCTCGTCACCAGCCTCGAACTCGACCCGGACGACGTTCACCGTGTCCGGGGTCAGCGCCTGAGCCGGGACGACGATGTGGTCGTGCGAGGCGGTCCAGGACGACTCGACGCCATTGACCATCACCGCGCCCACCCGGGCGCCAGGGTCGCGGAAGTCGAGAACCAGGTCTCGCTGGTCCGGATCCGACCAACGCAGCTCGACATCGACCGCGCCGCTCACAGGCGCTAAGCGCTCGCGAGGCACCTGGAGCTCATAGCGATAGCGAAGCTCGGAAACAGTGGCGGCCCGGTGTTCGGCCAGCGCCCAGCTCACGCCCTCCTCGATCGACATCAGGGTCAACTCGGACTCCGGCCCACAGCCGAACGCCAGCGTCAGACAGGCCAGCAGGCCTCCGACGCCACGCCGCGACGCTGTCTCGGGACGGCTCACGGCGTGAGGGTGCACTCGCCGTAGTACTGCTCCGGTCGTGACGTGAAGCCGGGAAGGGACGTGTCGGTGTACTCGTGGCGGGTATGCACCGCCATCCGCTTGCCTTCGCTGGTCTCCCGATCGATGACCGTCGTCGTGTAGAGCGGTCCCACCAGGAACATCTGGACCAGATGCAGGTAGTCGCCGGTCTGGCGCACGATGATCTGCGAGTCGCCGTAGGGTCCGACGATCTCGGCGGTGGCGCCGTCGGTGTCAATCTCCTCGAACCGCAGGGTCAGGGTGGCCCCGTCGTGACTCGCCTCGGCCACGCCGTCGTTCCACGTCCCGCTCGCAATGGTCGGGAAGCTGCAGTCGAGGGCCGTCACATCGACCAGCTCCACCTGTGCTTCCGCGCTCGCGGCCATCGCCAGGACCAACCCCACCGCCAGTCCGCCCGCCCGTATCGCGCCCATCCTGCCTCCCTCGGTCTGTTACACTGCGGCATTCTATCCGCGCCGCATGCGACGACTCATCCCGTTCTTCCTCTTCTGCGCCGTTGTCGTGGTCGAGGGCCAGCCCGTGCTGGACCCGATTCTACGGGAACGTCTGGAAACGCTCTTCCCGGACGCGGCCAGCTTTTCTCCGAAGGAAGGCTCGCCTCCACACTTCAAGGCGCTCGATGGGGCAGGCGAGATCGTGGGCTACGGGTTCTACACGACCGACCTCGAGCCGCTGGAGCGGGGCTATGACGGCCCCATCCAGGTGCTGGTCGGTGTCGACCTCGACGGCGTGCTGACGGGCATCATCATGGTGCGGCACCACGAGCCCTACGGCTACTTCTCCATCGACAAACCGGAGTATGCCGCCCAGTTCGTCAGCAAGAGCGTGCGCGAGCGTTTTCGCGTGGGTGCCGACATCGACGCCGTCTCGACCGCGACGATCACCATGACGAGCGCGACCCGGGCCATCCGTAACGGCGCCCGGCGGATCGCGCGCCGGTTCCTCGTCCCGCCCGAATCCAGATGAGCGAACGGCTCTGGCGCGCCCGGCTCGGCGGCGTCCTCTGCCTGGCGCTGCTCTGCCCGTTCTCGGCCTGGGCGCAGCCCGCTCCCGAGACCGAGGCCACGGCCACGCAGCCCGACGCCCTCGACGAGACGGACGATGGCGGGTGGAATTTCGACGACGAAGACGACGGAGGCTGGGGATTCGACGACGAGGAAGAGTCGGTCGAAACCTGGGGTACGCTTCTGCGCGATCAGGCGGCCGACATCGGCCTGTTCGCCGGCTTCGCCGCGCTGACGATGGTCAGCTTCTTTCGCAAGAGCATCCCCCTCAAGTTCGTGACCTTCGGCGCCGCCATCCTCTATATGGGCTTCGCCAAGAGCCAGCTCATCTCGGTGGTGAACATCTATGGGGCGATGACCGGCAACATGCCGGTGTTTCGCTACAGCATCGCCTGGTATCTGTTCGCCGGGTTCACCATCGTGACGACGGTCCTCTGGGGCCGGCTGTACTGCGGGCGGGTCTGTGCCTTCGGCGCCCTAACCCAGGTCATGGATCAGGTCGTGCCGGCTCGGCTTCGGGTCGACGTGCCCGGGTGGCTCGAGCGGCGCGCGGCGTGGATCAAGTTCGGGTTGCTGGGCGCGACGCTCAGCTACTTCCTGGTCACGTCCGATATCACCGCCTACCGCTTCGTCGAGCCGTTCTGGATGTTCACCCGTCAGGGGACGACCGCGATGTGGGTCGGGCTAGGGGTGCTGCTTCTCGCCACAGTGTTCGTGCGGAACCTCTACTGCCGCTTCCTCTGCCCGGTGGGCGCGTTTCTCGGCCTCCTCTCGAAGCTGACGGTCTTCCGCATCAAGCGGTGGAACGAATGCAGCACCTGCAAGCTGTGTGAGAAGAAGTGTGAATGGGGCGCGATCCGCGGCCCCGAGATCGTCATGACCGAGTGCGTGCGGTGCGACGACTGCGAGCGGCTGTACGCCGACACCTCGAAATGCCCGCACTGGCTGATCCTGGCGCGCGCCAAACTCTCCGGCAAGACGTCCTAGCGCCAGGCGCTCAGCCTAGTGCTCGAGCATGTTCTGAAACTCCTCGATCGGCAGATCGAGGTGGACGGCGCTCAGCAACCCGCCCTCGGCGTGATCCAGCACATGGCAATGAAAGATCCAGGTGCCTGGCCGTTCATCGAATGCGTACCGGTACGGTTGCCCGACACACTAGCCGCCTCGGCGGGCTCGGTCAAGCGTGGTACCGGATATCCAACGCCCCCCCGGGCGTGCGAAGATGTAGGGCGCTCGGAGGTGCACATGAGACGAACGACGCTGATCCTCTCGGCCCTGATGCTGGGGCTGAACCCGCTGACCGCCCTGGCGCAGAGCGCCGCGATCGAGAAGGCCCTGCTGGCCGCGCCGTCCACCATGCGGGAAAACGCCATGGTGATCGCCATGGATGCCGACGGCAACCACACCGTGCTGCGTGAGGGCTCGAATGGCCTGATGTGCTGGGACCGCTCGGACGAGCCGAACCGCACGTTCAGCGTGCAGTGCTCGAGCGAAGAGAACCTCGAGCGGGTCAAGCAGAACCGGGCGTTCAACATGTCGGGCGGGACGCCGGAGGAGATTCGCGCCATGCGCGACGCCGCCGAAGCCGACGGCAGCCGGAAGGAATCGAAGTTCGGCAGTGTCTACTACACCCTGAACGGTGAGGACGCTGAATCAGCCAGTGTCCACCTCACCATCGCGGTACCGCATGCCACCGAAGCCACGCTGGGACTGCCCGAGCAAGGCAGCTATACCTTGCCGGGCAGCTGGATCATGGAACCGGGGACGACCTCGGCCCACATCATGCTTCCGGGCCAGTAGACCGCGGACTAGCCAACAGGATCGACGACGATGACCCGAACCGCTCGCGCGCTCGCCGCCGTACTCGTGCTGGGCCTGGCCTCGGCCAGCTTCGCCAACGAGAACTGGCCTCACTTCAGAGGCCCCACGATGACCGGCGTCGTGGGCGACAACGCGGATCTCCCGGAACGATGGAGCCAGACCGAGAACGTCGAGTGGGTCACCGACATCCCGGGTCTGGGATGGTCGAGCCCCGTTGTCTGGGGTAACAAGGTCTTCCTGACCACGGTCACCGCGATCGGTGAGTTCGAACGGCCGAAGCCAGGGCTCTACGCCCCTCGCGGCCGGCCGGAACCGCCGCCCCTCGACCACGAGTGGCAGGTCTACTGCATCGACCTCGAATCGGGCGAGGTGCTCTGGCAGCGCGCCGTCAACCGGGGCCAACCGGCCTTCCCGCGCCACCAGAAGAACACCTACGCCTCGGAAACCGCCACGACCGACGGCGAGCGGGTCTACGTGCGATTCGGCGAGCTCGGCCTCTACACCTTCGACATGGACGGCAACGACGTGTGGCGGATGGAGATCCCGGACAAGCTAACCCGGTCCGACTGGGGCTCGGCCTCCTCACCGGTGGTCTACGGTGATCGGCTGTACATCGTCTACGACAACGAGGAAGAGTCGTGGATCGCGGCGCTCGACAAGCGCACGGGCGAAGAGATCTGGCGGCAACCCCGTGAGGAGATGTCGAGCTGGGCCACGCCCTACATCTGGGAAAACAACATCCGCACCGAGATAGTGACCTCGGCCGTCAATCGCATCCGCTCCTACGATCTCGACGGGAACCTGCTGTGGGAGATGGACGGTCGTATGTCCTGGGCGGCCATCCCGACCCCCTTCTCGGCCCAGGGATTGGTGTATGTGAACTCGGGCTACTTCCGCGACGAGCATCGACCCGCCTATGCCATCCGTCCCGGCGCGGTCGGCGACATCACGCTGGACGAGGGCAAGACGTCGAACGAGTACGTCGCCTGGTATCAGCCAAAGGCGGGCAACTACAACACGTCGCCGATCGTCCACAAGGACATCTACTACAGTCTGCTCGATCGTGGCTTCTTCGAGGCCTACAACGCGGTCACCGGCGAACCGGTCTACGACCGTCAGCGGATCCGGGTGGGCGCTAGCTTCACCTCATCCCCCTGGGCCTACAACGACAAGATCTTCGCGCTCAGCGAGCAGGGTGACACCTACGTGATCAAAGCGGGTCCCGAGTTCGAGGTACTGTGGGTGAACAGCCTCGATGAGATGGCCATGGCCACGCCGGCCATCGTCGGCGACCGCCTGCTGGTCCGAACCAGCTCGAAACTCTACAGCATCAAGAAGTAACCGACCGGCCAGCGGTCGAAACCATGGACGCGGCTCCAGCAGCATCGGTGGCCGGGTAACGTCAGGGAGCTCCGAAACGCCGTCGAACGGATCGTCATCCTGCCCCCCACCGACCGGATCCGGGCTGACTCGTTGCCGGACGATCTGCGGCGAGGGCCAACCACCTCGCCGTCCGGATTGACCGAGACCCGGAACGTCGCCGAGCGGGACCGTATTCGCGAGGTGCTCGACGCCACCGGCTGGAACGTGTCGGCCGCCGCCCGGAAGCTTGGCGTGGAGCGGACCGGGCTGCAAAAGCGGATGCGCGCGCTCGGACTGAAGCGGGACTCACGCTAGAATAGAGACGGCGTCGATCTCCGTGGGGAGACGGCGACCGCGTGCTCGACTCCTTACTCGTGCGCCTTTCGAGGACCTGATCCGATGCGACAGGTACCCGCCGGCGGCGTCGCCCGCCACCTCGCCAACTCCCCTCCTTTCGGTCTCGACCTGCGGCTGCCTGACGCCTCCGCCAAGCCGTCGTCACCCCCTCGGCGCCCGGGAGACCGCGCGCCTCACACGAGCTGGACGGGTCATGTCGAGGCCAGACGCCTCGGTGACGACGGATTGATCGACAATATCGAGTTCGACAACGCAACGGGAGAACGCGGATGACTCTGACCCTGGATGTCGGGAACACCCAGATCTTCGGCGGCTTGTTCCAGGACGATGAACTGATCCTCAGATTCCGGAAGACCTCGGCGACCCCGGTGTCGTCCGACGAGTTCGGGATGTTCGTGCGAAGCGTGCTCCGGGAGAACGGGAGCGACCCGTCGGCGATCAGGGAGGTCTCCATCTGCTGCGGGGTTCCCGACATGGTCTACTCGCTGCGTAGCTGCTTCCGAAAGTACTTCGGGGTCGACCCCTTCTTCCTGCAAGCGGGGGTCAAGACCGGGCTCAAGATCGGCTACCGCAACCCGCTCGAGGTCGGACCCGACCGGATCGCCAACGTCATCGGCGCGACCCACCTGTATCCCGATCGGCATCTGGTCATCGTCGACTTCGGCACCGCCACGACGTTCGATGTCGTCCGGGCGCCCCGCGAGTATCTGGGCGGGATCATCTTGACCGGCATGCGGATCGCCATGGAAGCGCTGGAGCGGAACACCGCGAAACTCCCCACAGTCGAGATCGTGCCGGCCGAGTCGGTGGTCGGCCGCTCGACGGTGGAAAGCATCCAGTCGGGTTTGTACTTCGGGAACCGCACCGTGGTGACGGGCCTCACCGCGCAGATCCAGCGCGAGGCGTTCGGGGGCGAGCCGGCCCTGCTGATCGGCACCGGCGGATTGTCGGTCCTCTTCGAGAACGATGGTGTGTTCGACGAACTGCTCCCGGATCTGGTCCTGGTCGGACTCCGTCACGCGCTCAGCCTCAATCCGGGAGGCAGCCAGGCGTGGCAGGGATAGTGCGCGAGGAACATGCCTGCATCCGAGAGCGCCGGCGCGCATCCGTCGACCGACGACCTGCTGAAGCTGGCGAAGGAACGGCTCGGACGGAAGCGCACCGAGCGCATCCTCGCCCACTGCCGCAACTGTCAGCCGTGCGCCGACCGG
>CAJWMX010000047.1 GCA_913043805.1 uncultured Acidobacteriota bacterium
CCTACACCTACCATCCGCGCGTGCTCGAAGAGCTGCTGCTCTTTGGCGTGCGGCCGTTGCCGACCACTCCGCCGGAGAAGGCCAAGGAGGTCGTCAACGATCTGTATCGGTATGAGCTGCGTCGGTTGAGCAAGCGGCTGCGCCGCAAGGAGATTCCGAACGCGGGTTATTCCGACCGGGTGGTCGAGCTGCGCAAGAAATACTTCCTGCTGTCGATCCGGCTGGAACTCTGGACTCGACCCGCGAACGCCGACGGGTAGGTCGTCCTGACCTACGCGATCGTGATTTCTTTGGTCAGGTAGACGTCCTGAATGGCGTTGAGCAGCGTGACGCCTTCGCTCATCGGGCGCTGGAACGCCTTCCGGCCAGAGATCAGGCCCGTGCCGCCGGCGCGCTTGTTGATGACGGCGGTTTTCACCGCCTCCTTGAGGTCGCTCTCGCCTGAGGACGCGCCGCCGGAGTTGATGAGTCCGGCCCGGCCCATGTAGCAGTTGGCTACCTGATAGCGGGTCAGGTCGATCGGGTGGTCGGTCGTCAGCTGTTCGTAGACGCCCTTGTGCGTCTTGCCGAACTTGAGCGCGGTATAGCCGCCGTTGGTCTCCGGCAGCTTCTGTTTGATGATGTCCGCCTCGATCGTCACGCCGAGGTGGTTCGCCTGCCCGGTCAGGTCGGCGGCGGTGTGGTAGTCGGCCTCGGCGGTCTTGAAGTCCGAGTTGCGGAGGTAGCACCACAGCACGGTGAACATTCCCAGTTCGTGCGCCTGCTGGAACATCTCCGACACCTCGATCAGTTGCCGGCGTGACTCGTCCGACCCGAAGTAGATCGTGGCGCCCACACCCATCGCACCCATGTCGAACGCCTGTTCGATGGTGGCGAAACGAATCTGGTCGAAGCTGTTCGGGTAGGAGATGAACTCGTTGTGGTTGAACTTCAGGATGAACGGGATCTTGTGCGCGTAGCGACGCGAGACGGCGCCGAGCACACCGAGGGTCGAGGCGACGGCGTTACATCCGCCGTCGATCGCGAGCTTCACGATGTTCTCGGGGTCGAAGTAGGCCGGATTCGGCGCGAACGAGGCGCCGCCAGAATGCTCGATGCCCTGGTCGACCGGCAGGATCGAGACGTAGCCGGTGTCGGCCAACCTGCCCGATCCGAAGAGCGACTGGAGTGCGGTCTGGACCCGAATCGGGCGGTCGGACGGGGCGACGCAGCGGTCGACGAAGTCGGGGCCCGGTAGATGGAGGCTGTCGGCGGGAATCGTCGAGCACGTATGTTCGAGCAGCGCGGCGTCATCGCTCAGCACGCTCAGAAGTCCGTCGAGTCCCGAAACACCTGCCTTGTAGTCGATCGTCGCTGAACCCACTGATCTCACCTCGGTCGTGAACGTGGCCGGGCCCGGAGCGCACCGGCCGGGAGGGAATCCTCGAACCGCGTGGCGCGGCTCACCGACCGCATATTGTATGAGAAACCGGAGGACAGCACGAAGTCCCCGCGTGGTGGCCTGATCGTGGCTACCGCTTGAGCAGCCAGCCCAGGACCGACCCTAGGTCGGCCGCTGGCGCACTGAACTCTTCGGGAGTCCACAGGGCCTGGAAGTCGTCGTGGGTGGGCGGGCCGAACGGCACGGGGCCGTTATGGAGATCGAAGCCCTCGTACAGGTTGATCTCCGGTGCTTGGGCGTAGACCGACACGTAGTAGTCGAGCTTGAGCAGCGACCGTTCCTCGTCGCTTTCGGGCAGGTCCGCCAGTCGCCGCTTCAGACGCTCGAGGTTGACCGCCAGCTCCACCGACGGGAGCGGGTCGACATCGCGCTCTTGCGCCGAGGCCCCTCCCAGCCAGAGCGCGAGCAGCAGGAGCGACGAGACGAGGATGGTGCGTCCCATGGACAACTCGACACTATCACCCCGGCCAGACGCCGACAACCCAGCCGGCTGGGGTGCTCCGAGAGTAAGACGCCGCCTCGTATAGAATGGTCGCCCGATTCTTCGAGGCCAGAGCTCCATGACCGAAAAAACCGACGCCCCCCCCGCAGCCCGTCCCCCCTCGGGTGGCCGCCCGCCGGCGGCCGCGATGGAGAAATTCGTGCCGGATCTGGTCGAGCACGGCGCTCCGGTGCGCGGCGAGGCGCAGAGCCTCGAATCGCGTCTCTTCGTCCAGCTCCAGGTCTTCACCGGGTGTCTCGACCAGGGCGCGGTGATCGATGCGGTTCGCTCCAGCGGCCTCGAGGCGGCGGTCTACGCCAACGTGAACGACCCGCGCGGGGTCGGCGTGGTGCTGATGACCGAAGATCCGCAGTTGTTCGTCGAAGCGGGACGGGAGTTGCTGGCCGGGCCGGTCTTCACGGGGCTGACCCCGTTGCCGGATTTCACCATGCTCGGACGCACCTATGCGAGCGGGCGTGAAGCCGACCTGGCCGACTTTCTGCTCCATCGGGTGCGTCGGCACGTCCTCGACCCGAATCAGCCCTGGGGCGTGTGGTATCCGCTGCGCCGTCTCGGCGCGTTCAATCGGCTGTCACGTGGCGAGCAGGGCAAGATCCTAATGGAGCACGGCATGATCGGCCGTGGATACGGCGAGCTCGGGTTGGCGGTGGACGTGCGGCTCGAGTGTCACGGTCTCGACCGGGATGACAACGAGTTCGTGATCGGGTTGATCGGTCCCGAGCTCTATCCGTTGTCGAAGCTGGTCAAGGACATGCGACCCACCGTGCAGACGTCCCAGTACATGCAGGAGATGGGGCCGTTCTTCGTGGGTCGAACGATCTACCAGGCGCCGGTGCCGGAGGCCTCCCGCTCCGACCAGTCCGACTACTAGTAGGCGAGGGCCCAACCCTCGCGACGTCGATCCGCGCCGGCGATCCGTCGACCGGTCATCTGGTCGATGACGACCGCCTGCGCCCCTCCGAACTCGGCGGTCCAGCCTGTCCTGGCGTGGACGGTATAGCCGCGCGCTTCGAGCGCGTCCCGCACCTCCTGAGGCATCCGATCCTCGATCGCCAGCGATCCGTCGTTCAGTCGTCGGATGCGGGGCGCGTCGATCGCCTCCTGCGGGCTCATCCCGAACAGATGGATGTTGTTCAGTACCTGGGTGATTGTGTGGGTCTGGCCGTCGCCTCCCGGAGTGCCCAGCGCGAGCAGCGGGAGATCGTTGCTCAGGACGATGACCGGGCAGAGGGTGTGGAACGGGCGCCGATATGGGGCGAAGACGTTGGGGTGTGCTTCATCGAGCTGAAAGAGTGAGCCCCGGTTGTGGAGAACGATGCCGGTCTCGGGTACGACCAGGCCGGAGCCAAAGCTCGCGAACAGGCTCTGAATCAGCGAGACGACGTTTCCGTACTGGTCGACGGCGATCACATAGACGGTGTTCGGATTGTCCTCGCTCGTGATCGCCTCGACGATGGGCGCTCGACCTCCAGGGTCGATGCCCTCGGCCAGGGCCCGGATACGGCCCGGTTCGAGCAGCTCGTCGGGCGTGGTGCGCATGGCGGCCGGGTCGGCCACTTCGGCGTCCCGGTCGAGGAAGGCGAGGCGTATCGCCTCGGCCACGGTGTGGAGATAGTCGGGCGAGTTGTGTCCCATGGCCGTCAGGTCATGGTGCTGCAGCAGGGCCAGCTCTTCGAGCAGGGTGACGCCCTGGCTGTTGGGCGGCATGGCCACCACCTCGAGCCCCTGATACCGCGTCCGGATCGGCACCGTCCACTCGGGCAGGTAGTTCTCCATGTCGTTGTAGCCGACCAGCCCTCCCCGCTCTTCGATGAAGCGCACGATCCGCCGACCCAGCGCGCCGGTATACAACTCCTCCCATCCTTGTTCCTGGATGGTCCTGAGAGTCGCGGCCAGGTCGGGACGCGGCAGCACCGAGCCGACCGTCGGCGCCGCGCCCCCAGGCAAGAAGATTCGAGCCGCTTCCGGCTCCGCCCGGAGCTTGTCCTCGGCGGCTAGGATGTCTTCCTCCAGCCGCTCCGAAACCGGCAGGCCCTGTTCGGCCAGGAGGATCGCCGGTTGCAGGGCCTGGGCCAGGGGGATGGTGCCGAAGCGACGCAGTCCCTCGGCCCAGCCGCCGACCGCGCCCGGGACCGAGATGCTGAGCGGCCCGGTCGCGGGCATCTCTTCGTGACCCGCCGCCTTCAGCTCCTCGAGCGTCATCCGGCTGCCGGCGCGACCTGACGCATTCAGCCCGTAGGTCAGGTTCGTGGCCGAGTCGTGGTAGAGGAGCAGCATGTCGCCACCCACGCCGTTCATGTGCGGGCGAGCCACGGCCAGCACGGCAGCGGCGGTGATGGCCGCGTCCATGGCGAGCCCGCCACCCTGCAGCACCGCGAGTCCGGCCTCGGCGGCCAGTGGGTGACCGGCCGTCACCGCCACTTCGGTGCCGCGGGCGTCCCGACCCGGTTCCACGTCCCGGGCGATCGTGGCGCCGCAGCCCACACCCGTTGACGCGACGACGGCGGCGAGTCCGACCGTGGCGATGCGCCGAGACAGGGAGTGAGTGCGCTGTACCAGCATGCGTTCCTCCAGACCGGTCGATCTTACCGTGAGTATTTGACCCCATTTGGTCGCCGGTCGGCCTATTGGCAACGTCTGGTAGGATTGCGGCCATGCCGGACCAGCACGAGCGTCTCGATGTGTTGCCGTTGCCCGACACCGGTCCACGCGGACTGATGCGGCACTTCGGTCCGGGGCTCATCTTGATGATGACCGGGATCGGCACCAGTCACCTGGTGACCGCGCCGGTGGCCGGTGGGCGTTTCGGATATGCCCTACTCTGGTGTATTCCGCTCGCCTACGTCTTCAAGTACTACGGCTTCGAGATGGCGTTCCGGTTCACCAACGCCACCGGGCGGAGCATGCTTGACGCCTACTCCACCGCACCCGGGAAGTGGCCGGTCTACTACGTGCTGGTCACCACCGTGATCCAGTGCGCCCTCGGGCAGGCCGGCCGGCTGGCCGCCGCGGCCGCCGTGCTCTTCTTCATCTTCTCGGAGTTCTTCGGGCTGGGGTTGCCCAGCTGGGTGTTCGGGTTGAGCCTGGGGGCGGTCTCGGTCGGGATCATCCTCTACGGCCGCTACGCCGCGGTCGAGCTTGCCACCAAGATCCTGGCCGGCATTCTGTTCGTGTCCACGGTGGGCGTGTATCTGTTCGAGCCGGCGCCCCTGTCGGCGATGGGTCGGTTCTTTACGGTCGAGATCCCGGGCGGGTCGTGGCTCGTGATCGCCTCGTTCCTGGGATTGCTACCGACCGGCATCGACGTCTCCTTGCAGGCGTCCGAGTGGGGCAAGGCGAAGCGGGCCGGGATGGGCCGGATCCGTGAGCAGCTCGAGGCCGAAGGCATCGCGAAGCGTTTCGACCCGTTCTCGTCGAGCAAGGAAGACCTGGCGGTCGATGTCTCGGCGCTGCCGGAGCACACACAGGAGTACTGCCGACGGTGGTTCCGGATCGGCATTCTCGACTTCACGATGGGACACATCGTGTCGTTCCTGCTGGCGTCGATCTTCCTGCTGCTGGCGGCGGTGTGGCTGTATCCCGCCGAAGTGGCGGGGACGGGCGTGATCGGCGAGATTGCCAGGATCTTCACCGACAGCGTCGGGCCCGGAATGATGTTCGTGTTCGTCGGCGGGGCGTTTGCCGCTACCTTTTCCACCGCCTTCAACTACTTCGACGGATGGCCTCGGGTTGTGGCCGCGTGCTGCCGTAACCTGTTTCCGTCCACGGCGGCGCTATCAGGTATCGCCACCGACCGGCTCACGGCCGAGCATCGCAGCGCCTGGATGTCGGAGTACAACATCTACCGGATCACGATGTTCTACTCGCTTATCACCGCGGTCCTGATCATCGCGGGCTTCGAGCGGCCGGTGCAGCTCGTGTTGCTGTCCTCAGCGCTCGCCTACTTCATCGCGCCGGTCATCTTTTTTCTCAACATCTACTACTGTCTGACCGTCATTCCGAAGACCGACAAGGCGTTCTACCCGTCCCAGCCGGTGATCTGGTTCAGCTGGCTCAGCCTCGCGGTGTTCACCGGCATGACCGGTCTGATCATCCTCGACCGGTTGTTCGACGTCGCCTTGTTCGGAGGCTAGTCGAAGGCGCGCGACGGGCGTGGGAGCGCTGCAGGTGGGCCGATATCGACAAGCGCTGGCTGGTCTCGTGCTGGCGGCCGCAGCGAGTGTGTCCGCATTGGCCCAACCGGTCGAAGTGCGGGTGACCGAGCGGGCCCGCGACGTGGCGCCCGGCGAGCTCGTTGTCGTCGGGGTCGCGGCCGATGAGCCGCTGTCGGCGGTCGAGGGCCGTATCTTCGACCGGCGCGTCGGGTTCTATCGGGGGCCTGATGGAGACTGGCACGGCCTGGTGGGCGTCGACCTCGACGTGGAGCCTGGGCTGCACGATCTGCAGCTACGGGTGACGGCGGTGGCCGGAGGGCGCACGACCGAGGTGTTACACCGGCTCGGAGTGGGCGACAAGGCCTATCCCACCCGTCAGCTCCGAGTGGCCCCCAGATATGTCGAGCCGCCGCCGGAGGTGGCCGAGCGGATCGCTCGTGAGTCGACCGAGCAGCAGGCGATCTTCGCGTCCTCGTCGCCGGACCGGCTCTGGCGGGGCGCCTGGGGTCGCCCTGTTCCGGGCGCGGCCACGAGCGCCTTCGGCAGTCGGAGCGTATTCAATGGCCAGCCGCGCAATCCGCACAGCGGCGCCGACTTTCGAGCCGGAGAAGGCACCCCGATCGAAGCGCCCAATCACGGCCGTGTCGTGTTGACCGGAGACACCTATTTCTCAGGCGGCTCGGTCATCCTCGACCATGGGTGGGGACTCTACTCGTACTTCGCTCACCTGTCGGAGATCCTGGTCGAGGAGGGCGCGCTCGTCGAGCTTGGGCAGGTGGTCGGCAAGGCGGGCTCGACCGGCCGCGTGACCGGACCGCACCTCCACTGGACGGTCCGCCTCAACGGCGCCCGCGTCGACCCGCTCTCCCTGCTAGAACTGCTTCCCTAGCTCGACCCGCGTCGGTTGTGACCGACGAAGCAACGCCGCCAGACGCAAGCCTCGCCTGGATTCCCTAGAAGCGGAACCGAATCCCCGTCGTGACCTGGAGACCGCCAAGGTCGACCGAGATGGGCGAGTCGCCTACCTGCAGGTCCGCCGAGCCGCTGACGTAGCGGAACAGGACCCCCAGCCCGACCTGGCGCATCGTCTCGATCCCGCTTAGGCCTGGGATGCGATGGAGGACGTAGGCGTCGACGTCGATGCCGGCGTTCACGCCCAAGGCGTTCTCGGACTGCGTGGTCTGGGAATGTCCTTCGAAGAGCACGTCGCCAAACGGGAATCCGACCTCGCGGTGCCGTACCGCCGAGACAAGATCCTGCCTGGCGTTGATCAGGCTGGGGCCGCCAGAGAAGGAAACGACCAGCCAGTCGTTGAACTGGGTGACCCACAACGCGCGCAGGTGTACGCCCAGTTCCTCCCGGCGGAGACCGCCGGCGACGCCACTGCTCGTCCGGGGGAGGTCGAAGAAGAACGGATGGGGCAGCTCGGTGTTCAGACGCGCCGGGTTGATGGAGCTGTAGCTCGAGACATCCAGCCCGACCGCCAGATTGCGCCACAACAGGAACGAGATGCCTCCATCGATCACGACGCCTTGCCTGATCTCGTAATCGGCCTCGAAGTTGCCGAGTTCGGAGAAGGCCTCGAAGGTGGTGGTGCCGACAAAGGTGCGGGCGGCCGGGCGCCACCCGCCGTCAATGCGCGCCGTGATCCGCTCGGTGGGTCGGCCTTGGGCGAAGGCGACGTCCCCGAGCAGCGTGGGCGCTGCGAAAAGCGCTAGGGCGCCCAGAAGCAGGCGCCTTGCGGTCCGTATGGTTATGACGAGTCTCGACATCGTGTTTCTTGGTCCGTGACGCTACAGCACCCCAACGGCGTTCCAGGCCTGGATGACCACGGCTTCGGGCGTGCTCCCGACGCCGTAGAGGTCGCGGGCCGCTTGGATGGTCGCGGCTCGGGCGTCGGAGAAGGTCGACAATGGGGTCAGGAAGTTGGTGAACGCACGGAAGAAGACCTGCTCCATCTGCTCCCGGTTCGTGGCGCCGACCCCGGTGACGCTGAGTCCTGACACACGGTTCGTTCCGCCCTCGATGGCGAGGTAGTACGCGTGGGTGGCGATCAGTGAGTTCGTGTGGATGCCCCCGTTGTCGTTGAGGCCGAGGAAGCGAAGACTGTAGTGGTCCGGGTCTCCGAACTGCTGTGGATTCGGGAGCGACCGGATGCCGCCGGGCTCGATGACGTCCTCCCCCAGCAGGTAGTCGGCCACACCGGCTCCGTCGCGGAAGAACGGTTCGGCGTAGTGTTCCACCTCCACGCCGATGATGTCGGAGAACGCTTCGTTGAGCGCGCCCGACTCGTCGAGGGGAATCAGCGCCGAGGTGAAGTCGGTGACGGCGTGCGCGAGTTCGTGGGCCACCACGTCGAGCGCGCCCGAGAAGTAGCCGACACGGCGGCCCCCGAGCAGCACGTTGGGCGGGAGCCCTTCGCCGAACACGGCCAGCCCGACACCGTCCGGACCACAGACGCCGCAGTAGAAGGCGTTCAGATGGAAAATCCCGACCAGCTCGGGTGGAGCGGTGAACACGTCCGACCGGTCGATCGGGTGGACCAGGCTGATCATCCGGACGTTTTCGGCGTTCAGGCCCTGTCGTCCGAAGCGGTCGAACAGATAGTCGTAGGTCCAGCCCATCCCGACGTGGGCGTCGACGCTCGCGCCGTCCAGCCAGTCGTTGTCGGCGTCAGCTGCCAGGTCGGCGTCGAACAGCTGTGCGCCCCCGTCGAGCACGGCGAGCGTTCGCACCCAGTCGCCGCGGAGGTCGAACGTGAAGACGTCGGCTGGTCGGAGCCGGTCGTGCGCCAGGAACGCCCCGCCAACCGTCGTGACACTGAGCTTCTTGCGGTCACTCTTCACGCCCAGCCCGTCCCCGACCGTACACTGCTGACACGGCAGCCTGGGCTGCTGGGTCTTCAGGTCGTCGTAGGACCAGACCACCTCGCCGCTGGTGGCATCGATGAAGTACGCCATCAGTCGGGCGCCGGTGAACACCCTGGCCTCATACACCAGGCGGTCGGTGTCGACGCCCTCCCGTGCCGGGAGAACGAGCAGCCGAGGCTCGGTCATCCGTCGACCAGATTGGGCGAGATCGTCGAAGACCGCGGCCGCCTCGGTCGGCGACAGCGCCGGCGTGGTGTCCAGCGTAAGCCCGTCGTAGAGGGTGCCGAAGATCGACACGGTCGCGCCCTGGTCGGCTTGCCGTGTGAGCTCGGCCCCGAACACCGGGACGCCACGATGAACCTGGACGAGTCGTTCGTGGGTCCGGTCGGCCAGCTGCGGGTCGATGCTACGCTTCCGGACCAGCAGACTGCCTTCGCGGCGGAGCGCCTCGACGGTGGCGTCGGCTTCGCGAAGGAGGGACAGCTCGTCCTGGCTCCCCACACGCATCGTGCGGCCACCGGGCAGCGTTTGGGCCACGGCGTACTGCCCCATCGCAACCCAGACGATGAGCGCACCAAGAACGCCGACGAGAACGCGAGACGAGGGCATGGCTGTGACGACTCGGGTGTTGCTCTGGCGGCAGCAGACGCCGCCGGCGCCGGCTCATTGTAGTGGATCTGCGGCCGCGGGGGGCGAGGATACAATCGGTTGTGGTGAGCTCACACACTATCGGGATCGGTCGCCGCGGCCATCTTCGGAGCGTCGCCGGGCTGACGCTCCTGCTCGTCGCCACCGCGCCGGCGGTGGCGCAGCCAGGAGGGCCGGCTCGTGGCTCCCTCGTCGTCGTTGGTGGCGCCATGCGCGACCCCGTCATCCTGGAGCGGTTCTTCGAACTGGCCGGCGGTCCGGATGCGCCGATCGTCGTCATCCCGACCGCGGGTGGCGCCGAACGCTACGACCAGTACTACCCGGGGCTACGCCGGTTCCGCGAAGCCGGAGCCACGGATCTCACCGTGCTCCACACCACCGACCGGGCCGAGGCCGACTCCATCGCGTTTGTCGAGCCGCTCCGTCGCGCGCGTGGGGTGTGGTTTCCGGGCGGGCGCCAGTGGCGGCTCGCCGACGCGTATCTACACACGCGCGTGCATCGTGAGCTGGATGCGGTGCTCGAGCGCGGCGGCGTCCTCGGCGGGTCCTCGGCGGGGGCCACGATTCTGGGCTCCTATCTGGTCCGAGGCGACACCGCGACCAACACCATCATGATGGGCGACCACATCGAAGGGTTTGGCTACCTCCGAGAGACCGCCATCGACCAGCATCTGCTGCGGCGCAACCGGCAGTTCGACCTGATCGAAGTGATCGAGGCGCATCCGGCGCTCCTCGGTATCGGACTCGATGAAGACACCGCCATCGTCGTCCAAGGCGACCAGTTCGAGGTGATCGGACAGAGCTATGTCGCGATCTACGACCACCAGCGTTTGCTCGACTCGGGTGGTCGCTTCTACTTTCTCGGCGACGGCGATCGCTACGACTTGGCCCGACGCCAGGCCTATCGCGTCGAGCCGCGACCGAGCCCCCTCGAGCGTGTTGTCGAGGAAGCCTGGCCGGATCGCTAGTCGATCTGGATCAGCGCCTCTACGAGCGCGTCCATGTCAGCACGATCGTTGTAGAGGTGCGGGGCCACTCGGATGGCGTCGCCGCGCATCGAGACTGAGATCTGGCGCCGGCGAAGACGCTCCCCGAGTCGGTCGCGGTCCGTGCCGGCCGGCAGATGCAGACCGAGCAGGTGCGGCGCCCGCCAATGGGCGGACTCCATCCAGTAGCCACGTGCCTCGAGGGCCGACTTCACCGGGTCGGTCAGTTCACGGCAATAGGCGGAGATCGTCGGGACCGTCCACTCCAGGACGAGCTTCAGGGCCGCGGCCAGCATCGGGAGCAGCGTGAAGTTCGACCGTTCGCCGACGTCGTAGCGGATGGCCGCGGGCTGATACTCGTCGCGATAGTGCACGAGGTCCGCGAACTGGTCGCTTCCGCGACGGGTGATCCAGTTCTCCTCGATGGGTCGCCCGCCGTCGAAGGCCGGTCCGAAGTAGGCCAGCGCGGTCGAGTACGGACCGAGCAGCCATTTGTAGCCGGCGCACACTAGGGCGTCGGGCCGGATCTCGTCGACGTCGAAGGGGAGCGCGCCCACCGACTGCGTGCCGTCCACGGCCACCCAGGCCTGGCACTCTCGCGCCCGCTCGCCGATCCGGGCTAGATCGAATCGCGTACCATCGGTCCAGTGGACGTGAGGGAGCGCGACGAGCGTCGTCTGGTGGTCGATGGCGGCCAGGACCCTGGCGTTCCACGCCGCGCCCCGACCGCCCTCGGCCCCCCGTTCA
>CAJWMX010000048.1 GCA_913043805.1 uncultured Acidobacteriota bacterium
CCAGCGAGTCCCCAACGTGGGTGGTCAGCCGGGCAACGCCGCAAGCCCCCCCCCAGGAGGAGCCACGCGACGACGACTAGCCGGGCCGGTCTCCAACGCGTAGCCATCACTCTCCAGAATACTACGGAGATTGCCCACCCTCGACGCGAGGCGATGCGCCCTGCCCAAGGGAGATGGGCACTTCAACGCCCGATTCGTGTCGGACGAGTACGGCGTCTCGATCGACCGCGATCACCTCCCAGGCTCCGCTGAATTGACCGGCCGCTACGACGACGCCGTCCAGCACGGCCAGCCGCCTGGCGCCTGACACCAGGATCGCGCTGAGAGTCGGTGTGACCACCTCGGTCGGAAACTCGGCCGCGGCTGGGGGGGCTGGGGAAAGCGGCGCTCGCTCGACCGGGACCGGAACCGACGGCGCATCGACCGGCGGCGCGACCGGGTCGGTCTGGACGACGTCGGGCGGCGGGCTGGGGAGGACGCGCTCAAGTCCGCCGCCCGCGGCCGCTGGCGGCGTCGGAACTGCGTCGGTCCGCACCTGCCCGACCAGCCACCAACCGAGCCAGGCAAGAGCGCCAATCAGCACGCCGCGCTGCACGTAGTCCCGAACGCCAAGGTGTTCCCGACGGTTCTCGGATCGCGCCCGTGGTGGCGTCCAGCCGAGCTGACCAAGCGACGGGGCGCCTTCTAGGCGACGACGGGACCCAGCCTGACCAAGTCGGTCGCGGATGCGACTCATGCCCTCATTGTCGCACTGCGCGGGACGTGTCCGGGTGCGGGCATGTGCAATGACGTGAAGGGGTGTCTACTCGGTCTACGGACCGCGTCGGGCCACGGCCCCCCTGGCTGTACAATGCCCGGCAGCCGTCTCCTCGCGCCATCTTCGGCGGCCGACGACATGGAAGAGAATCGCGTTCATCGTCGCGTCAGTCTCCACACCGAAGTGTGGAGAGGAGGCCTCGGTGTCGAGTTCCTGGGTCTGTCGCCAGACAATCGGGAACGGCTCGCCGCATACGTCGACGCGAACTCGTGACCTCTGCGAGCGGCGCGCGTAGGATTCCCTCGCTCTCCACCAGTGGTCTCCTGGGACACCTCCCGGCGTTCCGGTCCGATCCTCTGGCGTTGCTCCTGGACGGGTTCGACACCCATGGAGACGCCGTCGATTTCCGTCTCTTCAATCGGAGGCTCGCGCTCCTCGCCCACCCGGAGCTAGTTCGCCATACGCTGCAGGATCAGGCTGCCAACTACGACAAGCGGACGCGCGGGTTCGAAGTCCTGCGGCTGCTCCTGCGAGACGGCCTGCTGACCAGCGAGGGTGAGCACTGGCTGCAACAACGGCGGATCGCACAGCCGGCGTTCCACAAGGCGCGCATCGCCGGCTTCGGCGACAGCATTAGCGCGGCGGCCGACGCCCTCGCCGACGACTGGCTCGAACGACGGCATCCGGAAGACGCCACGACCGGGGAGCGGGTGGTCGACGTCACGGCGGCGATGATGAAACTGACCTTGCGGATCATAGGTCAGACGCTGCTGAGCGCCGACGTCACCGGTGCGGCCGACCGGGTAAGCCGCGCCCTGGAGATCACGCTCGCGCATGCCAACGACGCGTTGGCTCGGATCATCCCCCGCCCCCTGTGGTGGCCCACGCCGGCCGCCCGCCAGCTCCGCCAGGCGATGGCGACGCTCGACCGGGTGATCCTCGACATCATCGCAGAACGCCGGCACCAGACCGCCGCGCCCGATGACCTGCTGACCATGCTCATGTCGTCGCGCGACGCCGACACCGGCGAGTCGATGAGCGACCCACAGCTACGCGACGAGGTGATGACGATCTTTCTCGCGGGGCACGAGACGACGGCGATCGCCCTGGCCTGGACCTGGTATCTGCTGGCCCAGCATCCCAAGACGCAGCGACGAGTCGAGACCGAGGTCGACCAGACGGTGGGCGACCGTCAGCCGGGCGTCGCCGATCTTCCGCACCTGAGCTACATCGCCCGCGTCGTCAAGGAAGCGATGCGCCTGTATCCACCAGCCTGGGTCATCTCACGCAACGCCGTGGCGGATGACGACGCAGGCCGGTTTCGGGTCCAGAAGGGGACGATCGTGCTCCTCAGCCCGTATGTCACACACCGGCATCCGCAGTTCTGGCGCCGGCCGGCCCACTTCGACCCGGAGCACTTTGCGGAGGACCAGGAAGCCGCGCGCCCACCCTTCGCCTACTTCCCGTTTGGCGGCGGCCCCCGTCAATGCATCGGAAACACCTTCGCGTTGATGGAACTGGTGCTGGTGGTCGCGACCCTGGCCCGCCGCTGCAGACTCGAGCTGGTCGAGCCGCCCGACGTGGGGACCAGTCCGTCAATCACCTTGCGACCGGACCGACCGATCCGGATGCGGATTCTCTCCCGTGAGCGCCTGGCTCAGGGAGCCAGGGCCTGAGCGCGTTTCAGGAGCCCGGGGGCATTCAGCCGGGCGCAGAGCTCGAAGAAGGCGGGACGCGGGCCTTCCCACCGCAGGTCGTCGAGCGAGTCGTACACCGGAGCGTCGGTGCGCAGTGTCGCCAGGTCGCGAAACAGCCCGGCCTGCTCGCGGTGGGCGGCCAGCTCGCTGGCCAGCCGTGCCGCGCCGCGGACGTCGATGTCCCAGTCCGACGCGGCGTCTGGAATCGCCTCGAGACGCTCGTAGCGAGCGAGCACCCGAGCGGCTGACTTCGCCCCCCACCCCTTGAGCCCGGGAAAGCCGTCCGCGGTGTCTCCGACGAGCGCCAGATAGTCCGGGATCGACTCGGGGGACACGCCGAACTTCTCGCGCACCCCATCGGCGTCTCGCATCACGCCGGCACGACGGTCGAACTGCACCACGCGCTGCCCCCGGACGCACTGGGCAAGGTCCTTGTCCGGCGTGCAGATAAACACCTGCTCGACCCGGGGATCCTCGTGGGCCTTCGCCGCGCCGGAGGCGAGCGCATCGTCCGCTTCCAACTCGGTCATCGGCCAGACGCAGATGCCCAGTGCTTCGAGCGCCGCCTCGAGGGGATGGAACTGCCGGGCCAACGCGGGCTCTGTCCCCTCGCCCGTCTTGTAGCCCTCCCACAACTGATTCCGGAACGACTCGACCACGTGGTCGGTGGCCACCGCCAGGTGCGACGCGCCCTCCTCGACCATCGACAGGGTCGACCCGAGAACGCCCCGGACCGCACCCACTTCGTGGCCGTCCACGTCGGTGGCCGACGGCATGGCGAAGAAGTGCCGGAACAGCTCGTAGGTGCCGTCAACGAGAAAGACATTCATCGGCTCGCCCCCTGCGGCGTCAGCCGAAGCTCCCGCACCGAGAGGCCCAGATCGCGTTGGTCATCGCTGACACCCAGTGCGGCCGGCCTGGCCGCGGCGGAGAGTTGCCAAGTCAAGTGGTTCATACCGACCCGCCAACGCGTAATCGGCACCTCCCAGCGATAGACGCCCTCACCACCTTCCATCCCATACTCTCCGACGGGGACACCATTGACGGACAGCTCGACCGTGACCGACTTCCCTGTCAGATTAGTGACCGCAGCGGTCGCCCGCAACTCCACCGTCAGCGGGCTGGGGCTCACCAGCTGGACGAGGACTCCGGCTTCGGTGCCGCGGGTCCAGCGAAACGGACCGGCGCCGTCGCGCTCGAGGTCATGCCACCCCCACCCTCGGGTTGCCACCTCCTCCAGTGGCACCGACCAAGACCCAGTATCACCCCGATCCAGCCGCCGTGGCCCCCAGAGAGCACCGCAGATCTCTAGGCTCTCGCCGGGGACGCCTCCGCCCCAATGGGCGACCGCGTAACCCGGAACCTCGCCAAGCGTGAACACGTGGGGACCGACTGTGTCGGTTACCACGCGCCGCACGAACGGCGCCGCGAGCAGGTCGTCGACAAAAGGGGGGGCATCCCGGCCAAGCAGCGGATCAAGCTGGCGGCGATCCCCCTCATCTTCAGGTCGATAGACCGCGTCCGAAACTCGCCGCGTGGCTCCACCAGACACCCGACTCCGCGTGGTGACATACAGCGTGAGGGCTCCGGTCCCGGGGGACGGCAACAACATACCGACTGCACCGGACCGAGCCGCCGACGAGACGTCAACCCAGTCGCCAGAAGGAAGCGGGACGCACGCCTCGGCGCCGACGAGTCGCCCCAGTCCGGCGATCGCTGACACCGGCGGGACAACAACGTGGTCGGGGGCACCGCCAAAGCGATATCGCACTGCGCCATCAGGCGCCACGGCGACCAAGGCCAGACCGGAGCCGGCCGCCGCCATGACCTCGCCATTGACTGAGACCTCGACCCCATCAGGCCCACTCGAGGCGGCTAGCCCAGCTGCCGCCCGGACCGGAAAGGTTCCGACATCCTGGCCAACGTCAACCGTCACGGTGATCTCGCCCTCGCCCCCCACGCGCACCGCCTCACCGGCAAGCCCGGCCACTCCAACCACGACCCGAAAGGGTGTCCCGGGCGCGGCCGATCCCACGCCAAGGGTCCGTAGCGCGGCCCCGCTCACGCCCGAGTCCGGTCCCAACGCAACCGCCACGACCGTGCGACGAGGCAGCACCCGCTCGAACGACGTAGTCTGTGGGAGCGGGTCGGTAGACTCGAACTGCAGACCACGAGCGGCCAGGGTCGCGCGCGCCTCCGACAACGCATAGGTCGGCTGGACGCGCTCGAGCCGCGCCCGAAGCGCGGGAGGATCGAGCGCCAGTCGACGCCGCGCCAAGCCGCCCAGCGCCAGCGCCCGATCGAGCAACGGACGCTCCGCCACGAGCCCCGCCTCGGTCGACAGCGTTCGCCGAAGACGCTCGGACACGTCCGGCGTGGCGAGACGTCGCTCCCAGGTGCTGCCCGCCAGGTGGTCCGCCAGACCGGTTCCGGCCAGCCCCAGGCCAAGGGCGACCACCCCGACACGTCCGCCCGCGCTGGCGCTCGTCCGCCAGAGCCAGTCGCGGTCGAACCCAACCGCCACATCAGACGAATCACGACCGGCGTCGTGGCTCTGTGGGCAGTCGTAACCCTCGGCGGGCACACCCGGCTGCTGGCGGAGTTCGTCGAGTCCCCACCCTCGAACAACCGTCGCGTCCTGGCCGACTATCTTACGGAGCGTGACATCCGCTATGGGCACGCCTATGATTTCTGGGACGTGTACAGCACTATGTTCTTCGCCGACGAACGGGTTATCCTCTCATCGCCCCGGCGCTGGTTCATCCAGGAGTACGAGTGGCTGGTGCAACGCAACCGAGACGAGGCGGTCTGGATCCTGCGCGAACCGTGCGACGGCGGAGAACAGGTCACCGACACCCACTGGGTGTGTCCGCCCGACCCGGGCGGATAACCTCGGAAGACCGCAGGCAGCAGAAAACATCAGGTCTGCCTAGACAAACCAACGTCTGCAATGAGTGGTCCGCTACTGGAACGCTGCCCAGGGGGTGCGCCGTCGGCGCAGAACCGCGCTGGCTCAGCTTTCGCGTCTCGTGACCGCGGTCGCGGTGGGACAGGCCTCCCACCCGAGGCTGCTCAAGTCCTTGCCAAGCTTCTTGGCCGCGTCGATCAGCTCGGTAGGGTCCTCGAAGCGCTCCGCTTCCTCCGACCCGTCTGGATACAGCACCACCAGCTTGTAGTCGTCTGGACGCTTGTCGCAGTGAATGCCAATGAACCTGAGCGGCCCGGCGGTACGGTTGAAGAACCAGAGCATCACCCGGTTGTATCGGGAGATGCCCGAAGGACCCGATAGTCCCTGAAGACAATTACCGTGCAATCCTGAGACAAACAGGGCGCTGGTAGGTATGCAAATCAGTGCACGGAAGTTCGTCCCAGTGTTGTTCGGGGCTTCCAGGGTCCCCAGCACTTGATCGGCCCGCCGCCCGTCGTCGGGTGAATAAACCCAAACGACCGGCGTATCTAACGTCGGTAGAAAGCGTGATGGACGAGAGTCGTATGACATCGGCGGTTGCCCAGGACGATGAGGCGACCGACCGGGAACTCATCGACCAGGCGCACTCCGGCCAGTGGGATGCCCAGGACACGTTGGCGCGCCGGCACCGTCAGAGCGCCTTCGTGCTGGCGTTGCAGATGCTCGGGAACCGGGATGACGCGATGGACGTGGCCCAGGACGCGATGCTCCGCTTCTTCACCACGCTCGACAGCTTCGACCGAGAGCGCCGGGTCCAGCCCTGGCTGTTCACCATCGTCCGGAACCAGGTTCGCGACCTCTGGCGCCGCCGTCAGCAACGCCCGGGTGACGGCCTCGTAGACGGAGAAGCACTCGCGGGTCAGCTCGTCGACTCGGCCAACCCCGAGGCCGACCTTCAGCGCCAGCAGCTGCGCAAGAGCGTGTGGCGGGCGGTCGCCACCCTGTCTGAGACGAAGCGGGAGATCATCGTGCTCCGCGACTTCCACGACCTGTCATACAAAGACATTGCCGACGTGCTGAAGATTCCTATTGGCACGGTGATGTCTCGGCTCCATGGCGCCCGAAAACAACTCAAGGCCAAACTCGAAGAAGGAGGGCATCATGTCTGAACCCTGTGGGCGAACGTTCGACGAGGCACTGATCTCCGGATACGTCGACGGCACCCTGGTGCAGGGCGACGCGCAACGCGTGCAGATACATTTGGAGGATTGTGCGTCGTGTCGCGCGCTTGTCGACGAGATCACCGCGGTGCGCGAGACAACCATCTCGTCCGCGTTCGCCACGCCGGCCGACCACGAGTGGCCTGCTGAAGCGCCGCAGAGCACTGCCTCCAGAACGGCGCGCCGGCTGGGATGGCCTGTGCTCGCAGCATGGGCTATTCTCTTAGCCGGCGTCGGACTCCTGGAGGCCTGGCGGGACGCCGACGACTCGCTCGAACGATTAATCCTGGTGGCCGGCGTGTCCGGCCTGTCACTACTGTTCCTGAGCGTGCTGCTCGACCGGCTGAAGGCCCGCAAGAGCGACCGCTATCACGAGGTGCACAAATGATCGTGGTCACAACGGATCGAGTCTGCGGAAAGCGCGTGGTTCGCACCCTGGGTCTGGTTCGCGGCAACACGATCAGGGCGCGCCACGTCGGCAAGGACATCATGGCCACTCTCCGCAACCTCGTGGGCGGCGAGTTGGCGGAATACACGAAGTTACTGGCGGAGTCGCGCGAACAGGCACTCGACCGGATGATAGAGGAGGCCAAGGGATTGGGTGCCAACGGTATCATCTCGACTCGGTTCTCGACCTCGATGATCATGGCCTCCGCCGCCGAGCTGCTCGCCTATGGCACGGCGGTCGTGCTCGAGGATAGCGACACGGCGCCCGACTGACCCTCCGTTTCTCGTTTCCGGGCTCGCGCCAAGACAGGCTGCAAGATCGGACGTTTCGGTTCCAGCCGATTCCGGCGCTCACGGCAGTGCCATCGCGATCAGCTCCGCCGGAGTCTCCAGTGTGGCGGCCGCCACGACGATGTACTGCTTACCGTCCAGCCCCTCCCAAGGCCAGTCTCCGAAGCAGGGAGTGTAATCCAGCCGAGTGCCTACGGACCGGCAGGGCGGGCAACTAGTTTTGCCAAGACTCAGGGCGCAACGAGCGCCCCTCATTCCGCGCATACAGCAGTTGCTCGGCTAACCATGCGTCGTGCGGAGACTTGATCTGAAAACCATCGCTCGGTGGGACCACGATGTGCCCCACCTTGGGGCAGTACGCCTCCGGCTCGTCCAGCGTATCGCGCCAGTACACTCGAACGGCGCCGTTCCCTTCAAACAACCCTTCGCGCTCGACGCGCACGCGGCGATGCATCGCGGGGTTGAGCGGCTCCAATCCACGCTCGCCGTGGACGTAGTAGAGGTAATGGTTCTCGTGCACGCTGAGCACGAGGTCGACGTCGTAGAGAAGCAGGGTGTCCATAGCCTTCTGCACCTCTGACGGTGTCCTCAGCGGATTGTGGACACCAAGTGACACCACGATATCCGACGCGTAGCCTTCATCCTCGAGCGCGCCGATGGCATCGAGGATGATCTCCTCTTCGCGCACGGTCAGCGCGGACAACTCCGAGGGACGGAGACGCGTCGCGACCGTGGGATAGTGCTCCTCGCAATAGCGGATCACGGCCTCGTCGTCCGTTGAAACCACAATTCGATCGAGCGTCTGGACCGCCAGCGCCGCGTCCAAGGTGTAGTCAACGAGCGGCCTCCCCGCAAGGGGGTTGAGCACGACGTTGGGCATGTTTTCGTAGGTATTCTTGGTACCGACCACCGCAACAGCCCTTGGTGTCACCGAACCCTGCGTCCGCTCTACCAGCGCCCGCTTGATGCGCGCCCGTGCCTCGAGCAGGTCAGTCCGGTCAGAGCTGAGCGACCTAGCGTGCTGCCGATAGTAGAACAACGGGGTGCTGATCTGGGCGACCTTGTACCGATTGACCACCTTAATCCAGAGCTCGTGGCCGTCTTGGCGGTCGTGGGCTTCGTCGTAGCCACCGATCGCCTTCAGCACACGCTTGCGGACCATCGTACAAGCGCCGTGGGCAGGTTGGTCCAGCACGAGGGTGTCCACCCCGATGCGCATACGGTGCTCGACGCCTAAGTGATTGCCCTGCTCATCCACGTAAACGTAGGAGGGGTAGACCAACGCGTCCTCGGGATGAGCTTCGAGATGATGGGCCATAACCAGCAACGCGTTGTCGTCCAGATAGTCGTCAGCGTCCAGGCGCATGAAGTACTTGCCTCGTGCCAACTCCAGGGCCTCGTTGGCGCTGGACTGAAGTCCTTTGGGTTCAGGATGAAGCACGACGCGAATGCGGCCCGGATCGCGCGCTCCCAGGGACTCTGCGATCGCGGCCGAATCGTCCGACGAACCGTCGTCGACGATGATCAATTCCCAGTCGTCCCAAGTCTGAGTGAACACACTCTCGACGGCCTGAGTCAGGTAGTGCCCGTAGTTATGGGACACGACGTAGACGGTGATGGTCGGCTTGGTCATAGCTCGCCGCAGGGCTCAACCCGACGCTGGAACTTCCGCCTCTCCTCGATCGACGCAGTCAAGTCCTCGGTGGCGTAGTCTAACGCATCGGCAAGCGCCGCCTGCTGGACGCTTCCTTGGTTGAGTTGGCGCAACGCGTGCGCGGTGCCAATGCGGCCGCACCCTGCGGCTGCGGCACGATAGGAGAGCGCGGGCACGCCGGTCACATCTCGACGGCGAGCGCCAGGTGCCGGTTCTCTTTGTACCAATCGACCGCTGCTCCGATGCCTTCTTCGAGCGGCGTCTGCGGTTGCCAGCCGAGGATGTCGCGCGCCTTCGCCACATTGGCCCACGTGGCCGGCACGTCCAGGGGGTTTGGCGCCTCATGCACAACGTTCGCCTTCCTGCTCAACTGGTCTTCAATGATGCCGATGGCGTCGAGTAGTTGAACCGGTCTGTCGCCACCCAGGTTGATGATCTCGTAGCCGACGTCAGCGAGCCCCGAAACGGTCCCTCGCGCGACGTCTTGCACAAAGGTGAAGTCCCTCTGCTGCGTGCCATCACCGAACACCTTCACCGGCAGACCCTCGTCGACCCACCGGATAAAACGAAACACGCTCATGTCAGGACGGCCGGCAGGGCCGTACACGGTGAAGTAGCGGAACACAGTGACGTCGATGTCGTAGAGGTCATGGTAGGTGTAGGCGAGCACCTCGGCTGCCCTTTTCGACGCAGCGTATGGCGACAATGGTCGGTCCGTGGGCATGTCCTCGGCGAAAGGCTGCTGAGGCTGGACCCCGTACACGCTGGAGGTGGACGCCAGCACGAACTTCCTAATACCGATCTCTCTAGAAATCTCCAGCAGATTCAGCGTACCAACCGTGTTGGTCTCGTAGTACAACCAGGGGTTCTCCAAGCTTTGCCGCACCCCCGCCCTTGCGGCAAGGTTGATGATTGCTTCCGGCCGTGCTCCGGCAACCAACGTAGTCAGCGCCTCACGGTCGCAGATGTCGGCGTGGTGGAAGGTGAACCCCGGGCGGTCCTTCAGCCTCGCGAGACGCCAGTCCTTCAACTTCGGGTCGTACGCGTTGTTGAGCACGTCGATTCCAACGACGTCGTGGCCCTGGTCGAGAAGGATGGCCGCAACATGCGAGCCTATGAAACCAGCAGCGCCGGTAAGCCATATCGTCATCAGTGTTCCTTACGGTCCCAGCGGCGAAGCACGGTGTTCAGGACGGACATGAGCATCAGCCAAGTCTCCAAGATGGGGCTCACTCTGATGCGCTGAGCAAACAACGATTCGTCTTGCACGCATTGCTCGTGCAGTTCTGGACGTTCCGCGCGGAAGCCGACAAAGCTCATGTCGCCACGAAGGATGTTGATGATCTCCGGAAGACGATAGGCCGCATTAGGCCACCTATCGTCTCGAAAATGCCCGCTCGTCATAGCGAGGTCAAACCCAGACGCCGGTCCGGAGGCGTCTCGGCGGGCTCGGAGCAGCGTTGTGGTCGGGCTACGGGACCAGCTCCGGGTTCAGGGTGGTATCCGAGAAGGGAAACGGCATCCCACCGAACCCCACCATGACTCGCCGGAGATGAAATGGCGAGGCACCCACCAAGTTGAGTCCGGTCACTGCTGACGGGGAACAGACTACCCCGCGCGCCTGCAGCGCACTGATCACCCGGGCATCGTAGTGCGTCGGTTGCCCTTCCGGATACGAGTAATGGTGAATCGGCCGGTCGAGGTGCCGTCGGAGCAGGCCGAGCGACGTCTCGATCTCGTCGCACAGTGTGTCGTCATCCATGCGCGACATGATGTTGTGGCTGTGTGTATGTCCGCCGAACGTGGCGAGGGGTGAGGCAGCCAGCTTGCGGAGCTCCGACCAGCCGGCCTTACGGTAGTTCGGGCTAACTTCGACACTGGGCCGCACACCGGTCTCCTCGATAAGCGCCTCGACCACAGTGTCCTTGTCGGCGACGTCGGCGAGCTTGCACCAGGCCTTGATGCGCTCGCAGGCATCGATCCTGCGCTCCTGTGACTCGAGATCGAATGCCGCGTCCAGCAACGGCAGTCGCACCATCGATCTCCCGGTACGATTAAGGCAGTCTTCCACGATGTCGACCCAGAACATCATCTCGGTGTCCACAAAGCCGGTGGAGACGTAGAACGTAAACGGAACGCCGAGCTCCTCCATCACCGGGAACGCGATCGTCGCAACGTTCTCGAACGCGTCATCGAAAGTCACGGCCACCGAGCGCTCCGGAAACGGGTGTCCAGCCGCGCAGCGCTCGCTCACCTCGTCCATGCTCAACAGGTGGCACCGCTCGCTGACCAGCGTCATCTGGCGGCGGAACTCTTCGACTGCCATGTGCTTGCCCGAGTAGTTCTCGATCCCCTCACTCGG
>CAJWMX010000049.1 GCA_913043805.1 uncultured Acidobacteriota bacterium
CCGACGCCGCGAGTCAGGACGTCCTGGTGGACATTCTGGGCCCGGGCGGCGAGAACGTCAGACAACGGAGGACGGTGTCCGTGGGATCGAGCTTCCGTCGGGCGGGAATTGAGAACCAGGACGTTCAGACCCAGCAGACAGACCGCTCGAGAAAGGCGGGGTTCGCGCGACCGCGGCCTGAAGCAGCAACGTGCCGCAGGGCGTCCTCGGAGGAGGCCCTGCGGCGCGTACCAATCGGCCGACACAGAGACGCCCCTGCCTAGAAGAAGCGCATCGAGTAGCCGACCCTCACCCCCCGGCCGATATCGGGTGCAAGGTCCTTGATGAACGACGTGTGACTCCGATACAGCTCGTCCGTCAGGTTGAACCCGCTGACGGTCACGATATGAGCCACGTTCGACCGCGACCAGACATACGACGCCCGCAGGTTGAGCAGCGAGTAGCTGTCTGTGGTCGTTTCGTCACGGAAGACGCTGTCCTGCGCGGAGCTGAACACCACTTCCGGACTGACGGTGAACCCGCCATACGGAATGTCGAGGCTGAAGCGGGCACGTAGCGGCGGGATCCGTGGCAGCGGTTCGTTCGTCCCCTTCAGCTCGGCGTCCACGAAGCCCAGCCCGACGTTGGCCCAGAGCCGGCTGCCCAGTCGCACGCTGCCTTGCGCGTCGACGCCGACGAAGCGGCTGTCACCTTGCAGGACATTGGCCACCTGGAGGTTGTCGACGATCTCGGTGGTCCGGTCGAAGAACACGAAGTTGTCGATGTCATACACGTAGAAATTGACCGAGCCACGGGCGCCGGCGGACTGGTGCCGCAAGCTGAAATCGAGCCCGACGGTCGATTCGGAATCGAGGTCGGGGTTCCCAACCTCGAACACCAGGTTCCCGGGGTGTGCCCCGAAGAAGTAGAGCTCCTCGAGGGCTGGGGCCCGGTAGGAACGCGTCAGGTTCGCCACAAAAGCGTTGCCCGCACCAAGATCGACGTGGGCACCGAAGGATGCCGACCCGCCGGTGAAGTCCCGGTCTCTGGCCTCGCCCGGTTCCAGATCCCCGTGGCCGCCCTCCTCCTCTTCGTGGTGGCCCTCTTCCTCTTCGTGGTGGCCTTCTTCCTCCTCGTGGTGGCCCTCGCGCTCGCCCACGGAGTAGTCATTCCGCTCGACTCGCCCCCCGAACTGCAGGGTAAGGCGACCAAAGTCCACCTCTTCGTAGGCGAACGCGGCGAAGGAGGTCTGGTCGGTCGCGGGAGACAGAGCTTCTTCGCCCACCACCGAGAACTCGCGCACCTGGCCCCAGAAGCCGAAGCGCCCTGACAGCCGACCCGCCTGGGCCTGATTGATGTCGGCCCGTACGACATAGGAGCGGTTGGCGAACGTCGTGCCGACCGCCTCGAGTCCGTCTTCGATATCGAGCTCGTCGTGCTCCCAGTCGATCACGTTGAGGACGACCTGGAACGACTCCACGATCCGCGTGCTCAGGTCGCGCATGCCGAAATCGAAACGGCCGACACGTCGACGTGAGTCGATGTCGATGAGCAGCTCTTCCTCGTGCTCGCCCTCCTCCTCGTCATGATCGCCCTCATCTTCGTGCTCCTCCTCTTCGTGGTGACCATGGAACTCACCGGCGAAGGGGGTACCGTTGCGTCCGTCCTCGAGAGTGAACCCGCCGCTTGCAAAGAACCGGTCTCCCGCATAGGCGACACCCGCCCGTCCGGTCGAGAGCCGGGTCTTTGAGTTCTCGACAGCACCCTCCGGGGTCTGGTAGTCCTCGGTTCTGCGAGATCCGCCGCCCGCCCAGACCTGGAAGTTGTCCTGCCCGTGCTGAACCGACGCGAACGTGCCGGCCTGACCGTTGGCACTGCCCGCGTCGAAGCTCAACTGCCCCTGAGTCCCCGACGCGCCGGCAGTTCGAAACTGCTCCTGCGGGGTGATGGCGTTGACGACGCCCCCAACCGCGTTGGAGCCATAGAGCAGGGTTGCGGGACCGCGGACGATCTCGAGGCGATCGAGGCCGGCAGGATCGGTGTTGATACCGTGATCGCCCGACTGGCTGGACAGATCTCCGTTACGAATGCCGTCCTCCATGATCAGCACCCGATCGCCGTCAAACCCCCGAATGATGGGTCGGCTCGCACCAGGCCCGAAGCTCCGCATGGCGACGCCGGCCTGACCTTCGAGTGCCTGACCGAGGTTGCCCACCGGATCCGCCACCAAGTCGAATGAGTCGAGGGTTGACGTCGAGTTGAAGGTCTCGAAGTTCGTAGCCGTCCCACCGGTCGTCGCGGTCACCGTGACCTCTTCGTGCACCGGCGACAGAACCAGCGCAACGTCGACCGCCGTGTCGGCGCCGGCCACGACGGTGACGTTCTGGCGTGCGGCGGTCAGGCTCTCGCGTTGGGCCAGAATCTGATACTCACCGGGCGGCACGTTCGAGAACGCATACGCTCCCCGTTCATCGGTCGTGGCGACCTGACCGGAGCCAACGAGCAAGACCACGGCGCCATGGGCCGCCGTCGAGTTCTCCCCCAGCGTGACAATACCGCGGACGGCCCCGCTCTCCTGTGCCAGGGCAGAGGTCGCCATGAAGACCGTTGCCACAGCCAATACCGCTCGTATCTTCAGTGATGTACGCACTTTCCCTTACCTCTACTCCCAAGACTTTCCTCTTGTATAACCAGAGCGATGGACGCCGACTCGACATGGGCGCACGCACCCATACGAGCGCGGCTCGTGCAGAAGCCGCTCGGCGCGCATCGCAGTGAACGAAAGCGGAACGTGAGCTAGGCGGGAGGAGCGCGTGGGGAAAGCCGATACCCGCGGTCCACGGCGAACCGAGCGACGCGGCCGGATTGACCGATCGACTCGGACCGAACGCTCGGATCAACCTGAACTGCCGGAGCTAGGTCGGCGACGGAGCTGTCTCGAAGGTGGCAGACAACGCAGCAGTTGTCGTCCTCGCCGAGTTCGCCGTGCCAGACGAACGACGCGCCGGAAACACCGACCAGCGCGATCATCGACGCGATGATCCGCACGCGCCAGCCCGGGTGGGCCGGCGCACACCCGCTCGGCACTGCTCCGCTACTCCGCACGTTGAATCACCCGGACGGATCTTGCCACAACTAGCACTTATATGCAATCAACTTGCAACAGAAAATTAATTGCGTAAAATCAGGTAGGCCTAGCGGACCGGGGACGACACCCCTGACAGAGGGATCACATGACCGCGCTCGGCCTTCGCACGGAGGTAGGCTTCGTTCCGTGAGCAGACCCCTACAACGTGGCTTTGCCGTACGACCCCCTCCAGGCCACAGACCCGCACCTGCTCGACCTTGTCGGGGTTGTTGGTGAGCAGACGGAACGGCCGCCCACCGAGCAAGTGATGAATGACCGCTGCAGCGTGGCGGAAATCGCGATGGTCGTCCTTGAATCCGAGGGCCCGATTGGCTTCGTAGGTATCGAGCCCCTCTTCCTGCAGCAAGTAGGCCGCCGCCTTGGCCCAGGAGCCGATCCCTCGCCCTTCGTGCGCGGCCATGTAGACCAGCAAGCCCGCGCCGGCCTCGCTCATCTGCCTCATGGCCGTCCTGAGCTGAGGCCCGCAGTCACAGCGAAGAGATCCAAGCACATCTCCGGTGAAGCAGGTCGAGTGAATGCGCACCAGTGGTGAGTTGGGCTGGGCAACGAAGTCGCCGAACGCCACAGCGCTCACGTGCTCGCCCGCGGCAGCGCCGCGGTAGCCAGTCCCCGACGCGGCAGCAGCGACGTACCACCGTGCCGCGACTTCGCGGTGGTCGAGCGCCAGGGGCATCGACACCGGACCGATGAGGTCCAAGGTCTCACCACCCTCATCTTGTGCAGCGAGCGTCGACTGGCCACTCAACCGGACGGGTATGCGCCGCACCCACCCGGCGCTGGCGAGACGCTTGATCGACTTGGTCGTCGGTACTGGAGCCATGCTTGCTGATCTCGTTACAGCGAGCACCAGTCTATATCGCAAGTTGCTTGTAATTGAAACTCGTGTCCCACAGATCGTCGGTCGTCGAAATCCCGTCGACTCGAACTTGCGCCGGCAAGCCGGATGCGCCTAACTTACGCCTCATGGCTGCACTCTCCGGGCACGATGCCAGACGGTGCCTGCACGAGGCGGGGTTGCGGGCAACGGCTCCCCGCATCGCGGTCCTGCGGCTACTCGCGTCCAGCGACAAGCCACTGTCTCACTCAGAAGTTGTCGCGGCCGTCGGCGATCAGGATTGGGACCAGGCTACGCTCTACCGAAACCTCCTCAAGCTCGTCGAGTTCGATCTGGCTCGAGTCGCCACCAACGCTGGAGGGGTAGCGCGCTACGAAGCGCGCGGAGACGACGACAGTCCACATCTGCATCCCCATTTTTCCTGTCGGAGCTGCGGGTCGGTTGAGTGTCTCCCCGAGGTCAAGCTGATCGGATCACTCGACCGTCGATGGAACCAATCGTTGCGAACGTCCGAGTTACAACTGATCGGCGATTGTCCAGATTGCCTCGCGGCGCAGCGGACGAGCTCACGAGAGGGTCCCCGTAGGCGGAAGCGCTAGATGCCGATGGCGTCGACAGGCTTGACTCCGGCGAGTCTTTCCGCCTTGAATGGGCCGATGCTTTTTTCGAGGTGGATCGTGGCAGCCGCTACGGTGTTGCTCACGCTGAGCGCACCGCTAGGCGCGGCGCTTCACGAGCACGTCCTCGACCCGCAGTCCACCGAACACGCGGACTGTGACGTGTGTCACCTGCGTCATCTGTCCGGGATCTCCTCCGGGGGTGCGCCTGCTCAGGCCGCCCTGACGCTCGTCGCCCGCAACATCGAGGCCCCGGCGGATGCCGAATCCTGGGCCCTCCTCGGCCTCAGCCCGACACGCGGCCCGCCCGCGTAGCCCCCGCTGTCGCACTCGCTTGCGACAAACGCCTTCACTGCAATCAACGTCCGGGTTGTCGGCAACGGTGCCGACCGCGGTGCCAGCGCTCGCGTGAGCGCACCGGGAGACCACGGGCTCGCCCCCGGCACACGGGAACACGACACGAGAACGTCGGGAACGACCATGAACAGCCGTACGGCGCTCACTCGGCGGATGGCGGCAGCGATTCTGGTGGGCAGCGCATGTCTCGGTCTCGCCGTGATGGCTCGCGCGCAATCCCCGTTGGCGCCAGCGGCGCCGCCCCAGACGACACCGCCGCTGCCCACGCGCTCGTCAGACGTGTCCGGTGCGTATGTCGGCGACGTTCTGTACGTTCATGCTGCGGGCCCCGGCGAGACGGCCCTCTACACACTTGCTCCAGGAGATACGTCCTGGACGACGGTCTGGACCGGCCCGCCCGTCGCCGGGGCGGTGGTGGTCGGTGACGGCGACGACCTCTACCGGGTTGGGGGCGCCGGGGTCATGGGCACCCGGCGAGCCCTCGCCAATCTGCAGCAATGGGATCACACCAACCGCCACTGGATCGACCTGACGCCGATGCCGTCGGGGAGGACGGACCACGCGGCCGTGGTGGTCGCCAGCGGCCCTGGGACGTCGGTGTCCGAACCACGTGCGGAACCGACGGTCCCCTGGTGGTCCGTAACTCAACTGGTCTGTCTTGACGACGACGCCGTCGGCATCGCGTGCGACGTGACGATCCACCTGGGCGTCGGAACCCTGCATCGAATCGTCTGGGGAACCATGCAATCCGTGGGGCAGCGGGCCGGCGCCGAGCGTCCGACAGCAAGCGCGGCCTATCCCGTCGTCGGCTGACGGACTCCGACCCACGACGAGCGCTGGAACCATGAAGAGCCGCAACCGGCTGACCGCGTTCGCGACGCTGTTGATGGCGTGCGTCCTGCTGCCGGCCGGCTCTCTGCTTAACAGCCACGACGAGAACGAACCCCCCGGCGACCATCATCACTGTGTCGTCTGCTGTCACCACCACTGCGTCGGGCTCGTGGCCTCTGTGTCGGCCCCGGCGACCCTCACGACAAAGCCTGAACGGGTCGGTGTCGCCTACCAACTGGAGAACGGCGAAATCATCTACGTGCCGGAGGCGACATGAGCGCCATCGCAGGTCTACGACGATGAAGGACGCATCCCTGCGGAGCCACCCACCCTTCATCCGCCAACTCGGCCAGAGCCGCGAGGGACGGCTGGCCATCCTCGGTGCCGCGCTGGCCCTTCCTGGACTGGTCTGGACGGAAATCCTGGGCCGCGAGGCGGAACTGGTCGACTACTGCTCGCTGGCGGCTCTCGCGGTCGCCGGCTGGCCGGTGATGATCAGCGCCGTCCGTGCGCTCACCCGGCAACGGAGGATCAACATTAATGTCTTGATGTCGATCGCGGCCATCGGCGCGGTCATCATCGGCACCTACACCGAGGCGGCGATGGTGATGGTCCTGTTCGCGGTTGGCGAGCTCCTCGAGTCCCACGCGGCTCGTCGGGCCAGGCAGTCAATCCGCGACCTCATGCAGGTCGCTCCGGAGCAAGCAACTCGATTGGGAACCGCCGGCACTCCGGAGAAGGTGTCGGTCGAGGCGCTCGAAGTCGGTGACCGTATCGTCGTTCGACCCGGCGAGCGGATTCCGATGGATGGCGCGATCGCGTCCGGCCAGTCGATGGTCAACCAGGCGCCGATCACGGGGGAAAGCCGGTTGGTCGAACGCGGTGAGGGCGACACCGTCTATGCCGGCACGGTCAACGGCCCAGGTGCGCTCGAGGTAGTGGTGAGCCGCCCAGCATCGGAGACGACCATCAGCCGGATGATCCGCCTGGTCGAGGAGGCTCATGATCGCAAGGCGCCCGCACAGCGATTCGTGGATCGGTTCGCGCAGATCTACACCCCGATCGTCGTGGTCCTGGCCTTCTTGGTCGCAGTGGGACCGCCGCTGCTTCTCGGCGGAACGTTTGTCGACGCGTCGGTGCCGTCCGAGGGCTGGCTCTATCGCGGTCTGACTCTGCTCGTCGTCGCCTGCCCTTGCGCCCTCGTGCTCAGCACGCCAGTGTGCATCATCTCGGCGATCACCAACGGGGCTCGATTCGGCGTGCTCTTCAAGGGGGGCCTCGGGTTGGAAGAGTTGAGCCGAGTGCGGGCGATCGCGTTCGACAAGACCGGAACGCTGACAGAAGGGGCGCCAACCGTCGTCAGCGTCCGGGCCGCGCCTTGCGGCGACTGCAACGACGTCGACTGTAGCGACTGCAACGACCTGGTCGCGCTCGTGAGCGCGGTCGGACAGCGAAGCGAACATCCGCTCGCCCGCGCCATGGTCGACGAGTCGATCCTGCGTGGCGTCGAGACCCGCTACGCGGTCGCGGCCGACGTCGAGGCGCTCACCGGGCAAGGCATGGTTGGGCGGGTCCATGGCCGACAGGTCGAGGTAGGCAGTCATCGGTACTTCGATGACACCATCGCCCACGATGCCGACCACTGCCGACAAGCCGGGGAAGCAGCCACGGAGGGCCTGACCCCCGTCCTCGTCAGTGCCGAGGGGAACTACCTCGGTCTGCTCACGCTCTCTGACTCGGTCCGCGCCACGAGCCAGGAAGCACTCCAGACGCTCAAGCAGATGAAGCTGCACCTGGTCATGCTCACCGGCGACAGCGCGAAGGCGGCGGAAAAGGTCGCGGCCGAAGTGGGCCTGGCCGAGACGCTCGCCGACCTGTTGCCGGAGGACAAGGTCCAGGCCATTCAGTCCCTGAGGAACCAACGAGGCAACGTCGCGATGGTCGGCGATGGCCTCAACGACGCGCCGGCCCTGGCGACCGCCGACGTGGGCATCGCGCTAGGCGGACCGGCCGGCGGGGCCGATCAGGCGCTCGAGAGCGCCGACATCACACTCCTCGGCGGAGATCTACGACGCCTTCCGTTCGCATTGAAACTGAGCCGGATAGCCATGAACCGCGTTCAGACGAACATCGTGGTGGCGATCGGCTTGAAGCTCGCGTTTCTCGGGCTGGTGGTTGCCGGCTTGGGGACGATGTGGATGGCGGTCGCAGCCGATGTCGGGACCACGATTCTGGTCACGTTAAACGGCTTGCGACTGCTGCGGAGCCCCCAACCGGAGGAAGTATTCGAGGGGTGACTGCGAGCAACAGGTTCTGGCTTGAAATTTGGTAGCGGTACGGCCAACCACATCATCCATGTAAGTACTTGAATAAACAGATACTAACATAGAGCCAGTGTTATAGTTGCCCCCAAAGTTGCCCCCAGGACGGAGGGCCTACCATCTTGCGCTTGTTCCTACGTTGGCCCAACTGAGCGGACCTTCAAGCCAGTCCGAGTCTCTTGCGAGAACTGCCACTTTCGGTCTCGGCCGCGGGCTCAGAACCTGCGCGGTTGTGGACCTGAAGTCCTAGATAGTCGCGGCTTTTCAGGGTCGCGCTACGTGGTACGGGCTCTGCGCTCTGCGGAGCGTGGCCCTGCCGTCGACGACCTACGAACCGCGGCAATCCGCGTCCGGCGTTCTTCACCAAGTCGTGCGCGAACACTTCGAGACGTTTCGGACGCAGGCCGCCAACCTGCGCAACGGCGAGGGCCTGCCCAGCTTCGTGGAGCAGGAGTTTCGCGACTTCTTACGTTGTGGCGCCCTCGGCGGAGGCTTCGCCCGGTTTCGGTGTACGGGGTGTGGGTTTGACCGGCTCGTCCCGTTCTCCTGCCACGGCAGGGGTTTCTGTCCGAGTTGCGGTGGGCGCCGCATGGCCGAGCGTGCCGCCCATCTCGTTGACCACGTCTTCCCACGGGTGCCGGTGCGCCAATGGGTACTGAGCCTCCCGCACCGCCTCCGCTACCGGCTGGCGTGGGACCACGACCTCTGCCGCGCCGTGGTGGGCTGTGCCCTGCGGGCAATCCTCGGGTTCCTCCGACGCCGCGCCGGGGACGCCGGCGTCCGGGATGGACGCGGCGGCGCGGTGACCATCGTGCAGCGCTTCGGGGGGGCGCTCAACACGAACATTCACTTCCATACGCTCGCGATGGACGGAGTGTTCGCGAAGGACGGCGACACCGTGCGCTTTCACCCCAGCGAGTCACTCGACGCGGCCGATGTCGATGAGATCCTTGCCACGATCACGGCCTATCTGCGACCCGTGCTGGCCCGACATGGAGCCGACGCCGGGGATGGCACCGTCGAGCCGGCTGATCCGGGAACGGAGGAGGCTCCCGTGTGGGCCGGACTGACCGCCGCGGCCGTGCAGGGGCGCGTCGCGCTGGGGCCACACGCCGGCGCCCGCGTCCGTCGCCACGGCGTGCACGTGACTCGCACCGAGCCGCCGGGGCTCAGACCGTGTCACGCACGCCACAACGGCTTCGATCTGCATGCCGGCGTCTGGGTGCCCGCGGAGGACCGAGACCGCCTGGAGCGGATCGCCCGCTACGCCCTGCGGCCCCCGGTGGCACAGGAGCGGCTCGACTGGACCGACGAAGGGCACGTCCGTTTGGAGCTGCGACACCCGTGGTCGGACGGGACCACGCATCTGGTGTTCGATCCAGTGGAACTGCTGGAGCGACTCGCGGCGTTGACGCCGCGGCCCCGCATTCACCTGCTGCTGTACCACGGCGTCTTCGCGCCCCGCGCGGCGTGGCGGACGCGCGTCGTCCAGTACGGGAAAACGCCCGACCCGACCGCCCGTGATGCCCACGAGGGCGCTGAGGAACATCCAGACGGGATGGACCGTAGTCACGGCCACAATTACCCCTGGGCGGAGCTGATGCGCCGGAGCCTGGGCCTGAATGTGCTGGCCTGTCCCCGCTGCGGGGGGCGACTCAGGCTCATCGCGCTCATCGACGACCCCGCCGTCGTTCGCCGCGTGTTGCAACACCTGGACCTGCCGACCGAGGTCCCCGAGGCGCGGCCGGCACGCGCGCCGCCGCTCCTCGCTGGAGCGCCTCGCCATGACGCGGCCGACGAGTTCTACGTCGACGACCCCGCCTGACTCGCCTTTCTGAACCGTCAGCACGCCCGACGTGCGTCTCCCTGCCTACAACGGGCCTTGACCGGGACCCGCAGAGCGGACATTCTCGACACGAAATGCTTGGCCTGGGCAGTAATCCGCCTGTGACAGGAGGCCGAGGGGCGTCACTCTGCGTGACAGGAGGCCGAGGGGCGTCACTCTGCCTGTCGAGGGGTGTCCGAGGGGCGTCGAGGGGTGTCCGAGGGGCTTGGCTTGTCGATCGGGGGGCGTCTAGAATCTCCTATCGTCGAGGAGGGCCGTGATCGGCCAGGACCTCGCCGACCAGACGGCTGAGGTGCTGAGGACCCTGACGCCACGCGAGGAGGAGGTCATTCGCATGCGCTTCGGCCTGGGACATGACACGGATCGCGCGCTCGAGGAAATCGGGCGCAGCTTTGGGTGACACGCGAGCGGATCCGCCAGATCGAGGTGAAGCCGTTGCGCAAGCTGCGGCACCCGTCGCGGTGGAACCGGTTGAGCGCGTTCGTGCAGACCAAGTGACGCCGGCGGGCGTCACGTCACCGGGCCGACCGCGGCGCCGTCGCCGGTGACCGGAGCGGCCCGGTGGACGCCGCCGGCGAGCCCGGCCCAGTACCCGCCCGCAAAGACCGCCAGGCCGCTCAACATCCCGGGCATCGCCTCGTAGACGATGGTCTGATCCCATCCAGCGGCCCGCCATGTCGCCGTCACGGCCACGCCGGTCAGGAGCATCGCGATCGCCAGCCCTTCGCTCGGCCGGTGTCCCAGCGCGTAGACGACCATCAGCGGTCCGAACGCGCTGGCGAGCGCGGACCAGGAGATGAGGACGAGGCTGAACACGCTCGCGTCGCCGTAGAGCGCGATGCCCAGGGCGAGCGCCGTCACGCCGACGGTTGCCAGCTTGGTCGCGGTGTACCCGCGGAGCCGTTGCCAGCGGAAGTCGCGGGTGATCGCCGCCGTGCACGCCAGCACCAGCGAGTCGGCGGTCGACATGGTCGCGGCGAAGAGCCCCGCGAGCACCAGCCCGGTGAGCACCTGCGGCAGGAGCTGTCCGGCCAGCGTCGGCAGGGCCAACTCGGCATCGAAGGCGGCGGTCTCGGGCAACAGCAGGCGGGCCGCCAGGCCGGCGGCGATCGTCAGGCCGTAGAAGGCGGCGAACCACGAGTAGTAGTAGAGCCGGACCCGGGGCATGTGGCGCGCGTCGTCCATCGCCATGAACCGGACCATGATGTGCGGCTGTCCGATCACGGCGAACCCGGCGAACAGCCACCCCAGCAC
>CAJWMX010000050.1 GCA_913043805.1 uncultured Acidobacteriota bacterium
GGGGCTACAGCCCTGCCGCATTCGACGGAGCGACGATGCCGACGCTTCCGAATACCCTCAGTCGACCGCGCCTCCGCTGGCTCGGAACAGCGGTACTTCTGCTCACCGTCGGGCTCGTCGCCGCGCCCGCTGGCGCCCAGAGTCTCGTCGAGGCGGCCCGACGCGCCAAGGAAGCCCGAGACCGACCGGGCCCACCGATGGCGATACGCAGCGGGACGAGCACGGCCAGCACGACGAGCGGCTCGGCTACATGGTGGTCCGCGATCCAGGCGCGGTCGAACCCGCTGACCAGCACGACACCGATGATCCAGAGCAGCAGGATCAATGTGATCGCGTCGATGCCGCGGCTCGTGAACGCCAGCGCCCGCACGACGAGCGGGTGTTGGCCGAGCCAGGACGGTTCGCGTGGCATGTCCATCGCCTCAGGCGTGCTCGCGCGCCAGGGTCTCGTTCAGCTCGATGCCGAACCCCGGTCCGTCGGGCACGGCGATGGTCCCGTCGATGAAGCGTTCCGGAGGATCGACCAGCTCGCCACGCCAGGCCACCTCGCCCCACTGGTACTCGAGGCTGTCGAAGTTGCTCATGGCGGCGCACAGCTGGACACTCGCCGCGGTCGACACGGGCCCGCTCGGATTGTGCGGCGACACCAGGACGCCGTGGAGATCGGCCACCGCCGCGATGCGCCTCGCCTCGATCATCCCGCCGCAGTGCTTGACATCAGGCATAACGATGTCCACCGCCTGCTGCTGGCACAACGGAGCGAACCCCTCCATCCCGAAGAGGAACTCGCCGCCAGCCATGGTCTGGGTGATCGCCTCCTTGATGGCCCGGGTGTCGGCGACCCGGGTCGGCGGAATCGGCTCCTCGTACCAGGAGAGCGCATACGGCTCCAGGCGGCGGGCGATCTCGATCGACAGCGGCACGTCGAAGAAGCTGTGCGCGTCGATCTTGATCGCCAGCTCGTCGCCGCCAGCCTCGCGCATCGCGGCCACGCACGCCACGCCGAGATCCGCCGCGGCCTCCACCTCGCTGGCGGGCTGCGTGAGCGCAGGGAACCCGTCGAATGGCGCGCCCTTGACGCTGGCGAATCCATCCTCGGCGGCGGCGACCGCGTTGGCGGCGAATCCCTCGGGCGTGCGCTCGCTCGTCGCGCGATTGATGTTGGCATAGACGCCGAGGCTGTCGCGCAGCCGGCCGCCAAAGAGGTCACTCACCGGCGCTCCGAGCGCCTTCCCGACGAGGTCCCAGAGCGCCTGCTCGATGGCGCTGAAGGCCGTGGCCTCGACGCGGCCGCCGGCCGCCGCCCGAGCCCATCCTCGCTGACGATACTGCTCAATTCGAAAGGGCGACTCGCCACGAACGAGAGTGAAGTAGTCAGCCAGCTCGGGCAATTCGGTCCGACTCCCGAGCGACGCCTCTCCCAGCCCGGTAAGCCCCTGGCTGGTCGACAGACGCAGATTCAGCCAGGTGGTCCGGCCCGTGGCCCGCACCGGGATGAGCTCCATGTCGGTGATCCGCAGTCGTGGGCTGGCGGCCGCCGACCGCTGCAGGAGCCGACCGGTGGCGGAGGAGAGCCCCGAGGGGGAAACTCCTGACGCAAGGGGCCACAGGCTGGTCCAAGGAAGCGCCGCGAGGAACTCACGTCTGTGCATGGCTCACCCCACGCCGCGCTTGCCGGGCCGTAACAGCAGGAACTCAAGCTGACGGCGGCAGCGCGGGAAAAAAACGGCACCAGTCTCCAGTCCCAGGAGCCACTTGACGCCGGACCAGCCGGCGGCCAGCGATAGCCGTAACACCATGGCGAGATAGTGCATCGTGGCAACCATCGGTTCGTGATGCTTCCGCAGATACGTCAGATGGCTCCGGAAGTGCATGAAGCTCTTGTCGCGGATATGCGGCGCGCTCGCCGAGCCGAGGTGGATCATCGACAGCGTCGGGCGAAACCGCATGATCCAGTCGGCGGTGCGCGCGCGGCGACACCAATCGATGTCCTCTTCATACACGAAGAACCGATCATCGAACGCGCCCACCGCGTCGAGCGTCTCACGCCGGATCATCAGGAAGCTGCCGACCAGCCAGTCAGCGTCCACGTCCGCTCCGTCGGCATCGGGCCAGATCGTCGGATCGTCCGGAGTCCGCAGCCCGAGCAGGCCCAGAAGCTCCTGCCAGGGCCGGGGAAAACGAAAGGCCGACGCCTGCGTCGACCGCGCCTCGTCGTCATTGAGATGACGAACGCCGAGCGCTCCGACCTCGGGATGCGCGTCGAGATACCGGACGCCTTCCCCGAGCGCGTTCTCCACCTGAATCGTGTCGGTGTTGAGCGCCAGCAGATACCGTCCCTTCGCCCGGTCGAACGCCTGATTGTTCGCCCGCCCAAAACCGACGTTCTCCTGATTGGCAATCAGGGTGACCCAGGGGAAGCGGGTCGGCAAGGCGTCGAGCCCCTGATTGCGGGTCGAGCCATTGTCGACCACGAAAGCTTCGTAGGTGACATCGCTCGTCATCTCGGCGATCGACTCGAGCGCGTCGATTGTCAGATGGAGAGCGTTCCAGTTCACCAGCACGATCGACAGGTCGGGCCGAGACCCGGGCGCGGACATGGGCCAGATTCTAGTCCCTGAACCGCTCTGTACCGGCCGTGCGGGCCATCGGGGCGGCACGGGCGATATGCGATACTCTCCTCCCGGCAACGCCCATGCGCATCCTCTTCATTCTCAAGGGCCTCGGCCTCGTCCGGCACTTCGACGAGGTCGTTGAACACCTCGTCGGCGCCGGGCACGAGGTGGTCCTGGCACAGGCCAAGCCGACCGACGACGTCGATGTCCTGCCGAGGATGCCCGCTTCGAGCCTGGCGCGCATCGACGGCTGCCAGGTCATCCGAGCGGCGGCCGGCCGTGACGACGGGCTCAATGCCACGCTGGGCGATCTTCGTCTCATCCGGGACTATCTGCGCTATCACGAACCGCCACTATGGAGCGCCACGGCAACCCGACGGCGCGCCCTGACACGTCTGCTCCGGTCAATCTCGGACGACACCCTGAGCCTTCCGGCCGACACGCCGGACCTGCTGCTCCACCTGACCGAGCCGGCGGTCGCCCGACTGCGACACACCTTCGGTCAGCTCGAGTCTCTCGTCCCGGCCGACGAACACTACATCCGCTTTCTGCGGGAGCAGCGACCCGACCTGATGCTCGTCACCCCGCTGGTGAACTTCGGGGGTCGTCAGGCCGAGTATGTGAAGGCGGCGAGAGCGCTCGGGATCCCTTCAGCGGTTCTGGTGTTCAGCTGGGACAACCTCAGCAACAAGGGGCTGATGCACGAAGTCCCCGACCGGGTCTTCGTCTGGAACGAACGGCAACGGCAGGAGGCCGTGGAGCTCCACGGGGCGCCGGAAGACGCGGTCGTACCGATCGGCGCGCCCCGGTTCGATGCCTTCTATCGGATGTCACCGGCGATCGACCGGAAGACGCTGTGCCACAACCATGGCCTCGACCCATCGCGCCGGCTGGCGGTCTATCTGGCCTCGTCGCCACACGTGGCGCCGAACGAGCCCGCGTTCACCGCTCGCTGGCTCGACGCCCTCAGAGCGGCGAGCGATCCGACAGTGCGCGAGCTGCAGGTACTGGTGCGCCCGCACCCACGGGGGCGTGGCGTCTGGGACCAGCTCGACGCGCCGCCCGGTTCCGGGATTGCGCTGGCTGAAGCACGAGGCGTCCAAGCTGACCAATCACTGTATGACCTCCTGACCCACGCCGACGTGGCGATCGGTCTGAACACGAGCGCCGAGCTCGAAGCGGGCATCCTCGGCACGCCCGTCTACACGATCGACGCGGGAGCGGACGCTCCCGGGCAGATGGGCTCGACCCACTACCCCTACCTGCTGGCGGACCAGGGCGGCTTCGTCGAACACGCCACCACGCTCGCGGAACACGTCGACCAGCTCGCCCGGGGCCTCGGCTCCGACCACGCGTCGTCCCATGCCTCGACCTTCGTCGAGCAGTTCGTCCGCCCGTGTGGAGCCGACCAGCCGGTCTCACCTCAGCTGGCAGATGCGCTCGTCTCGTTTGCCAGCTCCGCCGTCCGGATGGGCTGGATGGAGCGGGCGGCCCGGCAGGTAGGTCGGGAGCTCGGCAGGGTGAGACGTCGCCTGTCCGCGCCGCCAGGCGCCGAGCCCTCACCGCCGGCACCGGCAAGGAAGCCGGCGAAGATCAGGAAGGCGGCCGAGGCCGGGGCACCGGCCGCGCCCGGACCGCGCAAAGAGCGGGTGGTCTACGAGGGCGCCAAGCTCCGCATCCTGGTCAGCAGCGACGCGGAACAGAAATGGCGACGAGACCCGGGCAAGAAGGAGCCGTGGACCGTCGCCTGGCTCGACCGCGAGGTGGGCGCTGGAGACGTCCTCTACGACATCGGCGCCAATGTCGGCGTGTTCTCGCTGATCGGAGCCGCGAACCTCGGCGACGCCGGTACTGTCGTCGCCTTCGAACCCGGCTACAACACGTTCGCGCGGCTCTGCGAGAACATCCAGCTCAACCGGTTCGCCGGGCGTATCGTGCCGGTGCCGTTGCCGCTCTCGGACAAGGCCGGGTTGCAACCGTTCCGCTACAACTCGGTGGAACCGGGTCAAAGCCGGCACCGGTTCGACACGGAGAACTGGACCCCCGGCAGCACGTCGGCGCTCACACGGGGGCGGTGGCAACCGATGCTCGCGGCCCCCCTGGACCAGGTCGTGACGACCTTCGGCCTCCCCCGTCCGACGCTGATGAAGGTCGATGTGGATGGCGTGGAGGATCGCCTCCTCGCCGGCGCGAGTGAGACCCTCAGGGACCCGGGCCTGCGCAGCGTGTTGATCGAAGTGGATCCCGAGTGCGAGGCGGGCGTGCTGAGCGCACTCGACGCGGCGGGACTGACCCTGGTCGACCGGTTCACGCGGAAGAAGGAAGCGCGCGTCTGGTACGGCGTCTTCGGGCGGTCGTAACCACCGTCACGACACCACGTCCCCCTTTCCGACGACCACCACGCCACCCTCGGACACGGTGAATCGCTGCGCGTCCCGCTCGAGGTCCATACCGATACTCGCCCCCTCGAGCACACGCACCCCCTTGTCGAGGATCGCCCGTCGCACCCGGGCACCGGCGGCGATCTCGACGTCATCGAAGAGGACGCTGTCCCGTACGTTGGCCCCGGCCTGAATCCGGACACCGGGCGAGAGAATCGAGCGCCGCACCCGCCCACCCGCCACGACCACCCCGCCGCACACGAGCGAGTTGAGCGCTCGTCCGCGTGGGCCGTCCGGATCATGGACGAACTTCGCGGGCGGACGATGAAACTGCCGCGTGCGCACCGGCCACTCGTCGTTGTACAGGTCGAAGACCGGCTCGGTCGCGATCAGGTCCATGCTCGCGTCAAAGTACGAGTCGATCGTCCCGACATCCCGCCAGTAGCCACGCTCACGTTCCGACTGCCCCGGCACCTGCTGAGTCGTGAAGTCGCACACCGCCGCCTCGTTCTCGCCGGTCAGCAGCGGAAGGATGTCGCCGCCCATATCGTGCTGGGAGTGCTTGTCCGCCGCGTCCCGCGCCACGGCGTCGATGAGCACCTCCGTGGTAAAGACGTAGTTCCCCATCGAAACCAATGCGCGCGTCGGATCTCCGGCCACGGGGGCCGGGTCCGCCGGCTTCTCCTGAAACTCCCGAATCCGCCCGCTCGCGTCAGCGTCGATCACGCCGAACGCGGACGCCTCCTCGATCGGCGCTGGCTGCGCCGCCACCGTCACCCCGGCGCCGGAGTCGATGTGGTGCTGCAAGAACTCTCGGGGGTCCATCCGGTAGATGTGGTCCGCGCCGAAGAGCAGGATGTAGTGGGGACGCTCGTCCTGGATGATGTTGAGGTTCTGATAGATGGCGTCCGCCGAGCCGGCGAACCACCGCGGTCCGGTTCGCATCTGTGCGGGAACGGACGCCACATACTCCCCCACCAGGGGCGACAACGCCCAGGACTGCGCGAGGTGCCGATCGAGACTGTGGCTCTTGTATTGCGTCAGGACGACGATCCGACGGAAACCGCCGTTGACCAGATTCGACAGCACGAAGTCGACGAGCCGGTACTGACCGCCAAACGGCACCGCCGGCTTGGTCCGCTCGCGGGTCAGCGGCGCGAGCCGACGTCCGTGGCCTCCGGCCAGCACGATCGCCAGGGCGTGGGGTTGCTCCAGCGTGACATCCCGCCGGGTCAGACTCGTCACATCGACTCCGCAGTCGCCTCGAACACCATCACGCTGAGAGACGGCACGGTAAGCTCGAGGGAGTAACCTTGGCCGTGGTACGGCTCGTCTCTGGCAACGACCTCGCCCAGATTGCCCCGACCACTCCCGCCGTAGCAGACGGCATCGCTGTTCAACCGCTCGGCCCAGCGTCCTCCTGCCGGGGCCCCGACACAGTACCGGTCGTAGGTCTTATCGGCGAAGTTGAGCACGAAGAGCAAGGGAACCTGCCCGGATGCGTCGCTGCGAAGAAAGCTGAATACCCCCGCGGCATGGTCGCTGTGGTCCACCCACATGAAGCCGCCCGACTCTCCGTCGAGGGCATACATCCGCGGATCGTCACGATACAGCCGATTGAGATCCCGGACCCAGGTCTGCACACCGGCATGCGCAGGCCGTGTCGTGAGATCCCAATCGATGCTCCCGTCGTGGTCCCACTCGCGAAACTGTCCGAGCTCGCAGCCCATGAACAGAAGCTTCTTTCCCGGGTGCCCGAAGAGATAGCCGAGGAGCAGCCGGGCATTGGCTAGGCGTCGGCGATCGTCCCCACCGAGTCGGGACGCCAGGGCGCCCTTGCCGTGGACGACCTCGTCATGAGAGAGCGGCAAGACGAAGTGTTCCGAAAAGGCGTAGAACAGACTGAAGGTAATCTCCGAGGCGTGGTAGGCGCGATGGACCGGATCGCGCGACAGGAAGGAAAGGGTGTCGTTCATCCACCCCATGTTCCACTTGTAGCGAAACCCTAGCCCGCCGTCGGCCGTCGGCCGGGAAACCCCGGGCCAACTGGTCGATTCCTCGGCGATGGTCATCACATCCGGAAACTCGCGCGCGACGAGTTGGTTGAGATCGCGAAGGAACGCGACCGCCTCGTGATTCTCGCGCCCGCCGTCGGCATTGGGAACCCAGGCGCCATCCTCGCGCGCATAGTCGCGATAGAGCATCGAGGCGACCGCGTCGACGCGAAGTCCGTCGACATGATACTGGTCCAACCAGAACCTGGCGTTGCTCAAGAGGAAGTTGCGAACCTCCCACCGCCCGAGATTGAAGATCTGGGTGTGCCATTCCGGATGACGTCCTTCACGCGGGTCCGCGTGCTCGTAGAGATGCGACCCATCGAAAGTCGCCAGCCCATGGGGATCGTCGGGGAAGTGCCCGGGCACCCAGTCCAACACGACACCGATGCCGGCCTGATGCAACGTGTCGATGAGGTAGCGAAAGTCGTCGGGTGTGCCAAAGCGACTCGTCGGCGCGAAGTATCCGGTGACTTGATACCCCCACGACGCATCGAGCGGGTGCTCGGCGATCGGCATCAGCTCGACGTGGGTAAAGCCCTCGGCCAGCAGGTAGGCCGTCAACTCCTCCGCCAATCGTCGATAGCTCAGCCAGTGCCCATCGGGCGTCCGGCGCCACGACCCGAGGTGCACTTCATAGATGGAGATCGGCGCTCCCGAGTGCTGGCGCAGCGCGCGGTCTCCCATCCAGGTCGCGTCGGCCCACTCGTAGCGATGCAGATCCCAGACTCGTGACGCCGACCCGGGTCTACGCTCGGCCGAGAAGGCATAGGGATCCGCCTTCTCCAGGACGTCTTCTACCGATGAGGACCAGATTCGAAACTTGTAGTGCGCGCCGAGCTCGACCCCGGGCACGAAGGTCGACCACACGCCGGCGCCGATCGGAAGTAGCGGATGACGCCGCTCGTTCCAGCCATTGAAGTCGCCGACGACGGCGACCCGCTGCGCGTTGGGAGCCACCACGGAGAACGCCACGCCGCGCTCGCCATCGACCTCCCCGGGATGCGCTCCCAGCGTCTGATAGGCGCGCTCGTGAGTCCCTTCGCCGAGCAGATACAGGTCGACATCGGTCGGCTGGAGATCGGGTCTGGGAGCGTCGCTCATGTATCCGCGTCCATGAGGTCCACCAGCCTCGTCAGCAACCCGCAGATCGCGCCATCGGCCATCACCTCGTCAAGCGAACGAGCCGCGCGCCCACGCCAGTTCTCCAGTTCCGGCCCGGTGCCCGGCACGTTCTGAGGACGCGTCTCCAACCACAGGTCCTCGAGCGTCACGAGCAGCAGATCTCCCTCGCCCTGAGCGAGCGTCTGGAGGCACGCCCGCAAGAGCGCGGCAGCGTCGGTGTCGGTTCCAGTCGGCAAGAACCGTCGCAACGCCTGCGCAAGCGCTCCACGCCGCTCCAGGGCCTGTTCGGCCTCCTGGGTCGAGCAGGCGCCGCGCATCCGACGCTCCTCGATGTCCCGCCCGGCCAGAAAGCCGGCGAAGGTCGGCGTGTCGTGGGTGTTCAACGACACCACCGCGCCCGGCGGCGCCGGGTCGAGCGGCGCCGGCGCGTCAACGCGTACATGGAACTGGCCGACGTGCAACCGGCCGAGCCCCCGACGCGCCAAGGTCTCGTTCACATAGTCCGGCACCGTGCCGAGGTTCTCTCCCACGACCGGCGTCTGGTGACGCCAGGACTCGATGGTGACCACAGCCTGCAGCTCCTCGGCTGGATAGTGCACATAGACCCCGTCGGTCGCTGACGCCCCGGACGGTACCCAGTACAGGCGGTGCAGGCTCATGACGTGGTCGAGACGCAGCGCGCGGGCCGCCGACAGATGATGGGCGAGCGAGGCGCGCAGATATCGGTAGCCATCGAGACGGGCGGTCTCCGGATGCGGGGGGGGCGTCCCCCAGGCCTGCCCCTCGGGGAACAACTCGTCGGGGGGAGCGCCCGTTTCGACGCCTCGAGCGAAAGCGGCCGGAAAAGCGGCCGGATCGAATCCGTCCGGCGCCACACCAAGAGGAAGATCGAGATAGAGCCCAGTCGCGTTATCGGAGAGAACATCGATTTGACGATGGGCGGCCCACTGCGCGTAGAGATGGTGCGACTCGGGCCACGGAGCGACCGCATCAAGCGGCCGCTCGCGGCTCGCCCGGAACCGGGCGAAGCTCCGGGCCCACGCGTGCCCGTCGGCCCAGTGCTCGACCTCGCTCCACCGGGCCGGTGTCTCCACCGCGTGCCCCGCCAGCAAGGCCAGGACGCGGCGCTTGGGGGACAACGCGCCCTGATAGTCCACCCGCGTTCCCCGTCGGATTCGGTCGAGCTCGGCGGTAAAGCCGGTCGAACCGGCGAGCTCACGCGCCGCCACACAGGTGTCGAACTCCGGCAATCGCCTCGGGTCGACGAACAACTCGTTCCAGAACAGACGGCTGACGGGTCGGTAGGGGCTCGGGTCGCATGGCGAACCGGTGTAGTCCACCGGCAGCAGCGGCAGCACCGCGGTCGACCGCGCGCCCAGCGTGGCGAGCCAGGAACCGAACCGCTCCAGGTCGGAGAAATCGCCAACGCCCCAGCTGTCCTCGGAATGAAGCGCGTGGAGCGGCGCAAAGACGCCAACCCCGGGCGGGTCACTCCAGCGCCACGCGGTGCGCGGGGCCGACAGGACCCAACACCCCGCCACCTCGGCCCCGCAGGCCAGCCGAAGCTCGTGGCAGCCAAACGGCAGCCGCTCCAACTCGAACCGTTGAAGGTGACGCCGACGTCGATCCGGGCCATCGTCCTCGACCGGCGACAGCTCGTCGACCGAGACAGTCCATTCCGATGTCTCCCCGGTCTCCAGCTGGAGGGCGCACTCCAGCGTGCGGGATCCCGCGGCCGGCGCCACCCGGAGCGGCACGGCCGCGGCACCGTCCCAGGCCACGACCACCGGCGCGATCATCGGGGAGCGTGGCCGATCGGACGCATCGGGGTCTAGGCCGGGACCACCTCGAATCGCGTCGAGCGCCGCGACCACCGAGTCGGGCGGAGCGTTCCGCCAACGTCCACGACCGTCGTGGAACCGCGTCTCCAGCCGGTGACGGCGAGCAAGCACGTCGAGCTCGTCACTCAGCGCGCCGATCATCCCGACACCACCGTGTCGACCAGCGCCACCACCGCGCCAGTGTCGACTCGATATCGAGGCGAGTCGAGCTCCGTGTCGGCCAGCGGCGCGGCGGTGTCGAACCCCACTCGCCAGGCGCCTACTGACGACGGTAGGACGAACTCCATGGCTCGAGCCCCGGCATTGAAGAGAATCAACAACGTGGCTCCCCGTATCTCTTCACCGGTCGGGGCACGCTCTCCAACACTCTCGCCATCCAGACGCATCGCGATCGCGTGTCGCTGGGGGTCGGCCCATCGGTCCGCCGCGAGCTCGCGGCCGTCGGTATCGAACCAGGTGAGATCAGAGGAAGCGTCCGGCGAAACGGGTCGTCCACGTAAGAAGCGCCGACGACGCAGGACCGGATGACTCCGACGAAACGCGACCAGGCGAGACACGAACGCCAGCTGACGCTCCGCGGCCCCATCCAGCTGCCAGTCGACCCAACTGGTGGCGTTGTCCTGGCAATAGGCGTTGTTGTTGCCACCCTGCGTCCGCCCCAGCTCGTCGCCGGCGGTCATCATCGGCACACCCTGCGACAGCAGCAGCGTCGCCAGCACGCTCCGACAGTACCGAGCTCGACGCTCTTGCACCACGACGTCCTCGGTCGGTCCCTCGTGACCACAGTTCCAGCTGAAGCTCTCGGCGGTGCCATCCGCATTCACCTCACCGTTGGCGTCGTTGCGCTTACGCTGGAAGGACACTAGGTCAGTCAACGTGAACCCGTCGTGGGCGGTCACGTAGTTGATGCTCGCCGTCGGCCCCCGTCGTCCTGGTGCGAACAGGTCGCTGCTCCCGGCGAGCCGGGTCGCCAGGTCGGGCACCTGGCCGGGATCACCGCGCCAGTAGCGCCGGACGGTGTCGCGATAGCGATCGTTCCACTCGCGGAACGGCCCGGGAAACTGCCCGGTCCGGTGACCGCCCGGACCCAGAT